>JBBRGP010000001.1:0-30897 GCA_038224105.1 Desulfobulbales bacterium
TTCCTCAAGAATGATGGCCTGCCGGTCTTCCTCGGTAAACCAGCGACCGGCGGCGAGGCGGCGGTCGATACCGGTGACATAGGCCTCGTTGGGACTGAGGCCGAGGAGGCCCTGGATCTCGATTTCGCTTGTCCCGGCGCGCAGCGGCACGCTGAGCGGGCGGGCGGGATCCCGGCCCTCCAGCCAGATCCGCGGGGCCGGCCGGTCCGTCGCCGCCATGCTGTTGACGAGCATCGCCGTGGCCTGGGGCGGCAGACTCTGCCAGTTGACCTTCTTGAGCAGCAGTCCCTGGTAGGGCGCCTCCGACTGAAAAGCCAGGCGGACCTGTTGCCGGCTCGACTTGATGGTCGTGAAGCTCATGATGGTAAAGGTCAGAATGATCAGCGTCATACAGGTCAAAAGCGTGCGCAGCCGTCGTCTCCTGAGGTTGGATACCCCGAGGAAAAAGGCGGCGACAAAGGCCTTCCAGCGGCTGATCTCCTCCGGCCGGCGGTGCGTTGCCCGACGCTGGAGGAGGATCATCTCATCTTCAAAACGAAAGAAGATGATCAGGGTGACCATAAAGGAGAGTCCGATAATGAAAAAGGCGAGGATGATCACCATCGGGCTGTAGGCCAGTTGAAAGGCCGGATGGACCTGGTAGATAATGGCGATAAGCAGGGAGAGAATGGCGGTAAAACCGAGGATCCGTTGATAGATGCCGGCAAAGTTGAAGAGGAAACGTTCCATGACAAAGGCAAACGGGACAAACAGGGCGATGAAGAAAAGCACGCCGAACAGCACATCTTTCTGGGTCTTTTCCACCTGGGCATAGACCCGTGCCGCCAGCGCCAGAGCCTCGGCCGCCGTTTCGCGCCCCAGGGAGTAGTCGAAGGCGGCAAAAGCAGCGGTAGCGGTTTTTAGAGCGGCTAGCCCTCGGAGCTTCAGGTCATTGATCCGTTCGTCGTAAATACCGTGGTTTTCCAGGTTGTCGATACGCGGCACCAGCAGGGTCCAACCATCCCGTGCCGCATGGTGGATGGTATTGGTGATGGCCGGATAGCTGTCAACCGCATAGCCCTGGCCCAGGTTTTTTTCCGGGGAGGCGTTGGTGAGCAGCATCTTGTTGGTAAGCACGGTATCAGAGAGGGTCAGTTTGAGGAGCGTGCCGGGTTCGGTATAGACCGACGAAAGGATCGAATCCCGGGTATCGAGGCGGCTGTACCAGTAGTGTTCCGGCGGGGCATCGCGCCGGCCGTCGAAGAGGTGGAGCTTGGTCATGTAGGCGAAGCTGCGCGGTTCGAGCAGATCGAAGAGGGTCGTTTCCCGGCAATTGAACAGGACCAGTTCGGTTTCCATCGATTTGCGCAGCAGTTTCAGGCGGTAGTTGTCCTTGCCGGTCTCTTTCTTGTCGATTGCCCAGATGGCTTTGCCGGTCCGCTCGTCGAAGCGGTATCCTTCGATGATCAGTTTGTCGAGGACATTCTTTTTGTCGGCCACCCCCTTTATCGTGAAATATCCGGATTCGTTGACCAGGGCATAAAATTTTCCGCTTCCCTGGTAAGCCAGGATTGTTGTGCCCCGGCCTGGGTAGTTGGCAAAAAGCTCTCCCTGCAGGAGAAGGTTGGCGCGGGCGGTGACGGTGACAAAACCGTCCCGGGGCAGATCGCCGTTATGGAGGGAAGGAGCACCGGTAATGGTGTCGACGAGCCGCTCCACCAGGTTGGCCTGGTCGGTAAGGTACGGCCAGTCCAAGCGCTCGACTTTATCGCCGGGAGTTCCCCATGCAGTCCGACCGTCTCCGGTCGTCACCAGGCTCAGACCGAGGTAGCCGGCCAGGGCGCTGACCTCGCCGCCGAGATGCGGTTTGTCGAGAAACCAGGAATCCCAGGTCCGCAGATGGCTGGGGCGGAGGGTATCCTGGTAGGCGGCCCTGCCGATCGCCGGATCGCCGGCCTGGTCGAGGAGCTCGGCGAGGCGGCTGTAAATGGTGGTCCGGTTGATCGTCGCCTTGAGGTCATAAAGCCATCCGCGGTGGAATCCGCCGACGCCGTTGCCATGGCTGGACAGGTGGAGGCTGACGACCGCCGCGATCTGGTAGTCCCGGACCAGGTCACGCAAGGCGGAGGCCGATTTCAGGGCGGCGAGCCGCCGTCCGACATCCGCCATGATCCTGGCGTTGCCGTCGATCGCCTTGGGCAGCAGCTGCCGGAACAGCTCCTCCTCGGCCGGCGGAAGATCGTCGAGGGTTTCGGCCCAGCCGAGTCGTCTGAATGACAGGCGCCGGTTTGCCGCATTTTTGATCTGTTCCTTCAGTTGCTCCTGGGGAGCACCGGTGGCGGTCGCCAGCCGCAGCTGGATGAGCTCCCTTGATACCTCGTCTACCGAATAATCGAGGGTTTGCCGGATGGCGGCGGCGACCAGGGCATCCCTTGTCCGGTCTTTTGTCAGGGGAAAGTCGAGATTCTGGAGGATTTCCTGGGAATGCTTCGCCTCGTTGGCGGATTTTTCCAGCTGCCGTTTCTGGTCGCGCAGGTCCTTCGATCTGGCGCTGATACTCCAGATGGCTTCCCGCATGCCGGTGAGAGCCTGGGGTTGGCCGCTGGTGGCGAGCAGCAGCACCGACCGCGCCGGCGGCCGGCCGGTCAAGGTGCGGGCGATCTCGAGAAGGGTGGCGATGGAGGTTGCGGCACCAGCCCCGGGAGAATTTCCGACGACGAACTCCTCGGTATCATAAAATGCTTCCAGGACCACCAGCTCCTTGTTCAGCCGTGGATCGCTGCCCTCGATCAGCGCGTAAATATTTTTTGCCGGCTGGTTCTCCCACACCGCCTTCGCCTGCAGGGTCACCTGTGGGTGCAGGGGATTCTGGCGGTTGACCAGGGGGCCGAAGATTTTTTCGGCGATCGGACGGACCATCCAGAAACAGGGAAACTGCAGAGGGGTCAATTCCTGCTTTTCCGCAAAGAACATTCGCCCCCGGCTGGCATCATCCTCCAGGAAAATGACTGCTTTGGCCCCCAGGGAGGCGAGCAGCTGCCAGTTTCGGCCGGAGTCGAAGTCGAGCAGGACGATGCTCTCCTGCAGGTTTTTGCCGTCAAGGTCGGAAAGATCGCCGCGGCCGACATAGTAGAGCGGCGCGGCAATGACCCCGTCCGTCGCCTGCGGGGTCACAGCATTCGAGATAAGCGGGGTGAGGGGGTAGGAGCTGTTGTTGACGGTGAGTTCCGCTCCGAGAAAACGGCGGACCGGCAGGTCAAAGACCTGGTCCTTCGGATCAAGACCCTGGCTGCGGAGTTCCTCGACAATAAAGTCGGCGGCCTTCTCCTGTCCCGGTGACCCGCCCGCCCGGCTGGCAAAACCGCTGAGCGTTTCGATGGTCCGGCGCATCGCCGCCTCGTCGGCCTTGGCCCCGGCGGTCTCTGGGAGAACCGTCTGCCCGGTGAGGAAGATCAAGAGGCTTAAGATAAGTAATCTCATTGCCGACCCAGAAAACCGCGCGTTAAGGGTGAGTGACGGTCGCCAACCCGCCGGTGGTGATGTTCAGTTCGTCTCTTTCTTGAATTTTATCGACCCGCCCGTCCCTGATCCAGATCACCTGGTCGGAGACATTGAGCATTTTATAATCGTGGGTGGCGGAGATGACGGTTACCCCCCGTTCCCGGCTCAACTCCTTGAGCAGTTGAATGATATCTTCGCCGGTGGCAAGATCGAGGTTGCCGGTCGGTTCGTCGGCCAGGATGATCGCCGGACTGTTGGCCAGCGCCCGGGCCACCGCCACCCGCTGCTGCTGGCCGCCGGAAAGCTCGGAGGGCCGGTGAGCGTGGCGGCCGGAAAGACCGACCTGCTCAAGAAGCAGCATCCCGCGCTGCACCGCGGCGTCACCGGCAACCCCGGCAAAGGTCATGGGGATGGTGATGTTCTCCAGGGCGGTCATCACCGGAATGAGGTTGAAAGTCTGAAAGATATAGCCGATCTTGCGGCAGCGCAGCCAGGCCAGTTCGTAGGCATCGAGTTGGGCGATATCCACCTCGTCGATGAACACCTTGCCGCTGGTCGGCTTGTCGAGGCCGCCGATCATATTGAACAGGGTCGACTTTCCTGACCCCGACGGGCCCATGATCGAGACATATTTTCCGGACTCGATCTCGAGGTCTATACCCTTCAGCACCTTGACGACGATTTTTCCCAGATCGAAATCCTTGGTTACCTCGGAGACTCGCACTATTTTTTTCTTTTCCGCCATAGTAACTCAGACCATGTCTGACAATAAAAAGGTAAGGTTGAGGTTGTCAGAAATCCCATCCCGCGGGGCCGGATAAGGACTGTAATCCCCTTCGGGGATAAGTACCTTCACGAAATTGCATTCTGCAAAATACCCAGAATGCAATTTCTAAGGTACTAATATTCCGCCCGCATTGCTTCAACCGGCTGCATTCTCGAGGCGACTATTGCCGGATAAAGTACGCCGAGGAGGCTGAGGAGGGTGCCGACGCCGATCGAGACGAGGATGGTCCCGCCGACAGTCGACCACGGTACGAAAGCTGCAGCCGACCAGCCGAATCTGAGCAGCATTGTCGCAAGGGCCGTGCCGGCCCCGAGCAGGGCGCCGACAACCGCCCCGGTCATCCCCTGCAGGGCCGCCTCGATGACAAAGAGTCTGACGACAAACCGGTCGAGGGCCCCCAGGCACTTGAGGGTGCCGATCTCCCGGAATCTTTCGGTCACCGACATGAGCTGGGCGTTGATGATGCCGACGACGCAGACCAACAGCGAGAGCACGACGATCCACCGCTGTTTTGCCGAACTCTCTATGCCGGCCGCCCCGGCAGTGACATCGTACCCGGCCTTGCCCAGGGCCTCGGCAAACCGCGCCTCACCACTTGCCAGAAGCCCGCCGGCGATATCGTTGCCGGTCTGGGTGAAGGTAAGAAAGGCCACCGCCAGGACGAGGCTGGTGGTGGTAACCAGCGAGCGAAAAAAGCGCACCCGGATCGATTGGCAGGCCATCTGCAGGGACTTCTTAAGCGGCAATTCGACAAGACGTCTCATAGCGTGGTATTCCGGTTGGTTGGCAACGAATCCGTGATGGCGGGACCACGGAACCCTGGCGCGTCCGAGAGGAGCAGGACAGCCGCAGACGAGTCATAGTCAAATCTAGTAGCGAACCGCGAGCTTGTCAATCCATGTCCGATTCGGTTGCCTGTCGCCGATGATGAGAAAAACCGGCGCCTTGGCAGGGGAGTTACGCCTTGTTCGGGGGAGCGGGGAGAGGGGATGCTAAAAATGATTCTTTACCAGGTCGCCAAAGTGCACCGGCAGCACCTGTCGATTGCCGGCGATTTTCTCGAGGAAAAGATCGAGCAGTTCGAGGGCATGGCCGTTCATCCTCTGGTGATGGATCATTATGCCGCAGCGGCCCGAGGCGAAGCCTTCTTCGATTTCTCCCAGCAACCTGGCGAATGACTGGGGTGGGGAAAGCTCTTTGCGGGTGTGCAGGTCAACGTTTACCTGAAAATCGGGGAGGCCCGGCGGGGTATGCGGACGGGCGCCGAGGCTTCTCGAAACCGCCGCGAAGCCGAGATCGGCGAGAGCCCGGAGAGTGGTTTCGCCGCATCTGTTCCACGGGGGAGTGAACACCGGCAGAAAATCCTCGGCGAGTAGCTTCTCGAGCCGCCGTCGGCCCCGGGAAAGGCTGCTCCTGATTATCTCCGGCGGGCGGGCCGGACCGAATTCCTGCTTTTTCCCCTCTCGTTCAAAATTGCGATGTATCTGACCGTGTTGATGCCAGCACCACTGGCTGGTGGCGGTCCCGGTCACCTGGCGGAGTTCGGCGAGCCGCTGGTCGGTCAGCCAGACGGGGACGGTAGCGAGACAGAGGGGGAGGGAATGCTTTTGAAAACAGCGAATGAGCTGGGTAAAGCGTAAAGAAGGGATGCCGATGTCGTCGGCCCGGAAAAATACCAAAGGACGGCTGATCGACCGGCTGCAGCCGCGGTCGATCAGCTCGGCTATTGTTCTGTCCGCCTCGGGTTGGCGGATGGTGTATAGCGGGGATGCGGGTTTAGTCATGGCGTTGTTTGTCGGTATACCATCTTTCCAGTTGCCGCACTGTTTCCAGTGCGCCGTTCAGATTCACCGCCGTTTTCAACCTGGGACAGGCCAGCTGCCGGTGCATCCGGTCAGCCAGGTGGTCGGGGGCAAGGTCGTCTTCACCGAGCACGGCGATGGGCGCCTTCCGGCCGAGCCTTTCCGCGCGCAGCCGCTGTTCCCGGTTTTGCTTATAGGGGTGGACGAGAGCCGGAATTCCGGCTTGGAGCAGGTTCATGCAGGTATTATAACCGGCCATCGATATGGACAGGTCGGCGGTAGCGAGCCATTCGGGAAACCGGTCGGTAAAACGCTCGACGCGGATGTTCTCCCGGCCGCGGTCGGCGAGCATCCGGTAGTTCAGGTCGTCGCAGTAAGGCCCGGTGAAGAGCTGAAGATGGGCGTTGGGCCATGGCCGCAGGGCAAAGGCCCGGATCACCGCCTGGAGCAGTTCGCTGCCGACATTGCCGCCGCCGATGCTGGCGACGATGAGCTTGTCGGAGGCGCCCAGATGGAGCTGTTGCCGGATCCTGTTGCCGCCGCCCCCCGCCCCCCTTTTGGCGACAAAGCCGGTGTAACGGAGCGGCACCAGGATCTCGGCGACATGACCGAAGGTCTCGCTCAGGGTAATAATGTCCGGATCGGCGTGGACGAGAACGCCGTCGAAGAAGGTGTTGAGTGTTTGAACCGCCCGCAGTTCGAATTTTTCCCGGCCGGTCGCCTTCTCCACGAGGATATCCCGAACGCTGCAGCAGCACAAGCAATTAGGCAGGGAACCGTCGTGGATGGCGGCCAGCAGGGGATCCAGTTCGAACCTAAAGGCCTTCCGCCCGAAGGGATACAACTCGGTGATAAAAATATCCGGCCGCTCCTCCTGGAGGTGGGCGAAAAGCCGGTCCCGCCGCTGGTTTTTGACCTCCTCCAGCGACAGTTCCGGGCGGCAGGAAACCAGATTCTGGAACTCTTCGTCCATCTCCAGACCCGGCAATCGAAGGACCGTTATGGTCGGGGAGTCAACGGCGACCGGGGGCCCGCCGACGATGAGGGTGACGTGATGGGCGGCGGCGATGGCTCCGCAGAGTTCGAGGCTGCGGTGGAAATGACCGATTCCGAGGACATGCTGGCAGTAGAAAGAGACCTTCATGGGCTGACCGTCGGCGGGATATTGAGCGCTACCGTGGCAAAACGGTCGCCGGAGAGGCTGATGATGTGAAAACGGTCGTGGTGCATGAGAGGGTCTTCTCCCGGCAGGAATTCCCGGCGGGTGATATGGTAAAGCACCGATTTGACCACGCCCTGGTGGCAGACAATGAGGATCTTTTGACCCGGCCCTTTCTCGGCGGCCTCGACAAGGGCTGCCAGGGCCCGTTCCTTTACCGCCTGCCTGGTCTCGCCCCCCGGTGCCGAGAAATTCCACCCCAGGGCGACCCGGCGGGCCAGTTCCTGCCGGTAGTTTTCCTCGATGGCGGGAAGGGTCAGTCCCTCCCAGTCGCCCCACTCCTGTTCTCGCAGCCTGGAGTCAAAGGTGACCGGCAGGCGCAGTTCCCGGTTGAGGATGGCTACGGTTTCCCTGACCCGGCCGAGGTCGCTGGCAACTATCCGCTGCCATTCGTATTTCTTAACGGTTTGCGACCACAGCGCGGTCTGTTCCCGGCCTGTCGCGGTCAGCGGCGAATCGCAGGAACCCTGAATTTTCTTCAGCACATTCCACTGGGTCTGGCCGTGCCGCAACAGGCCGAAAAGGGTGGTGGTGGGGCTGGTGTTATCGGAATTTTTCATTATGGTCGCGAAAGATTGCCGCCAATTTTTTAATCCACAGCCGGTTATCAAAATTTTCCCGAACGAATTGTTTGCCGCCCTCGATCAGGTGCTGCCGGAGGGTGGTATCGCCGAGAATCCGCCGCATCGCCGCGGCCATGGCCTCGGGCCGGGACGGCGGGACGGTGAGGCCGGTGTCGCCGTTGAGGAGGATTTCCGGAATGGCCGAGACCTCGGTGGATAAAGCCGGCACACCCATGGCCAGACTCTCGACCAGGACATTGGGAATGCCGTCCCGGTCACCGCTCTTGGCGATTTCGCAGCCGAGGACGAACAGATCGCTCTGGAGATACTGTTCCAACACTTCTTCGTGGGTCCGGCTTCCGAGCCAGCGGCAATGCTCGGTCAGGCCAAGTGAGATAATGAGAGCCAGGATCTGCTCTTTATCGTCGCCGTCGCCGATAAGGGTGTGGCGAAAGGAGATACCAGCATCCCGGAGCAGGGCCAGGGCTTTATAGACAGTGGGCAATCCTTTTTTTTCAGTGAGGCGGGCGATGGTCAGGATCCTGAAGAAAGGGTCGGTTGTGGCCGGTGCGGCTGCGTTTTGCTGGAACAGATTCAGGTCGATCCCGTGGTAGATGCAGTAAATCGGCGTTGGACAATGGGGGGCCAGTTCCCGCAGATATTTCCTGTTCTGTTTGGTGCAGGTTGCGACAAAGACGGCACTCGCCATTTTTCGGCGGAGTTTGTCGTGGTCAGAGGTGTAGATGTCCTTGGCGTGGGCGGTGAAGCTGAAGGGGATGCCGGCAAGGAGCGAGGCGAACATGGTCACCGAGGTTGGGGAATGGGCGAAATGGCCATGCAGCTGGGCAACATTTCCTGCCGGCAGGAGATGGGTGTTGGTCAGGTAGCCGGCCTGGAGCAGATGTTTGAGGGTGGCGAGTTCACTGCCCGGGCTCAGGCCCCGCCGGGCGGTATCAAGAGCGGTGCGGAAGGCCTTGGGCCGTTTGGCGGCCAGGAAAATATTGGGGACGAGCAGGTGGAGAAAGTCGGGCAGCAGTTCCGTCGGCAGGTAATCGACCCGGGCTTTGATCCGGGACACCGAGGCATGGCTGAAAGATTCCCGCGGCTGCCGCATCGAAAAAAGCCGCATGGCAAATCCCAGTTCCTCGAGGAGGAGAATCTCGTTGGAGATAAAGGTCTCGGAGATGCGCGGATATCCTTTGAGGATATAAGCTAAAACCGGTGTGGCTGAGGGGACGGTCATCGGCAGGATCTCTTTTCGTCGGTTCAGGGCCAGGGCTGGCCTGGGGTGGAGTTTGGTGCAAGAATCTCCGCAACCAGCCGCCGTTTTTAGCGCTTCAGCACAGTGACGGGCCAGGGTCGTTTATTTCCTTGAAATGGATGAGCCGGGCGAGCATTGAATCGAGTCCGGAGAGGCTAAAGGAACCGATTGTTTCTTTATAGTGCTGGCGGTTGCCAAGGAGCGAAAAGATCTTTTCCCGCAGCAGCTGCGGGGTGACTTCGTTCCAGGGAATGAAATCGAGAAGCCCCTCCTTTTTCAACCTTTCGGCTCTGATTAACTGTTCGCGGCGCGGAGTTTCCCGGGGGATGATCAGGGCGGGAGTTCGCTGGGTGAGAATCTCGCACACGGTGTTGTATCCGCCCATCGAGATCACCAGGTCGGCGGCTACCATCAACTCTTCCAGTTTCGAGTGAAAAGCCAACGTTTTAATGTCGAATCTTCTGGCTCGTCCCTCCAGGTGTTCCTTTTGGTCATTCGGCATGAATGGTCCGGTATTGATGATGGTTTTAAAAGGCAGGGAGGTGGGATAGTAGTCATGCATCGCCAGATAGTGGTCAATTACCTCGAACCCATCACCGCCGCCCCCGGTGGTCACCAGGATGAACGTGTCGTCATCCATGATTCGATATCTTTTCCTGACATTTTTCCTGGTCTCGGCGGGCAGGGTTTTTCTGGGGATGTATCCGGTAAACTGGACCCGCTTTTGGATCTGTTCGGGGATTTTGTACATTTCGATCGGGTCGTAGATATCCTTGTTGCCGTAGACCCAGATTTCATTGTAGAGCTTTTCCAGATAATGATACACCTTCTTCTGCCGCCAATCCTTCTGGATGACCTCCGCATCGTCAAGAATGTCGCGGAGGCCAAGGACGGTGATGGTGGAGGAGTTACATTCCTTCAGCCACTCGAGGGTTGGCAAGACCTCTTTTTTCAGGCCCAGCGGTTCCTTATCGACAATGAAGAGATGCGGCCTGAAGGTTTTAGCGGTGGCAAGTATTATTTCTGTTCTGATCGCCAGGGCTTTCTCCTGGTCGATGCGGATGGAATGTGCCTGGTAATCCCCACTGGATTTTTTTATCATTCCCGGAATTCTCACAAAATCAACCTGTTCAGGAAATTTGAAGCGCCCGGCAATAGGCGAACCGGTAAGAATAAGGACATTGGTATTGGCATCCCGCAGATGGTTGGCAATCGCCATGGTTCGGCGAATATGGCCGAGACCATAGGTATCATGGGAATACATGAGGATATTGTAGGCTGACGATTCGTTCGGCGTGCGCATGACGGAACACTTGGCAAAGTTGAACAACGGTGTTGCTGCAAAAAGAGCGGAATGGGTGACTCTTATTCCCCTCAGTTCACTTTGTCAAGCTGGCGATGGGCGGAGGTCAGAAACTCATGGTCAGCTGGTTGCTGACCATGATTATACTTTCGACATTGGTATAACTGCTCCGATCGGTAAAAAGATTCCCGGTATCCATGTAGCCGAAATGCAGCTCGTAGGAGAGGTTGTTGAGCAGTTTGTAGATCACCCCAAGGTTTGCTTCCCAACTCGATTCGTTTTCATAGTTGAGCGAATCGGGAGACCACAGGTTGCGGGTTACCCCGAAGGCCCCCTGGACGGCAATTTTTTGGCTGGCATTGATGGTTGCCGACAACGCGATGCCGCTGGCGTTCGAGGAGTGTGGCGTTTCTTCTCCCCAAGAGACTTTGCCCTCGTGTTCACTGTTGAGGATGTCCGACGCCCCGCTGGTGATGAGAAGCGGTTTGAAATCGCTGGAATAGCGGCTACCCTCGGTATCCTGAGCACCGAGGATGGCGCCAAGATTGTAGGAGGTAACCTTGTAGGCACTGTGGGTGGTTTTTCCTTCGGCGTGGGCAGGGGAAACCTGCCAGAACACTACCAGGAACGCCAATATCGAAAAAACAAACTTCTTCATTTTCAGCAGGTTAAGAAGAGGGTGTCGGAAAACCTTGCGTTTTGCCGGTGACGAAGTTCAAATCATTGTACCTCTATTTATGATCGGCGAGGGAAAAAAGTAAAGCAAAAATTGCCTGCCGGAAGCTTCTCCTCGATCCGATATTCCCAGCCTGGCATCGGTGCGTGGCGGATGCATGAGCACATGCCTCTGGTCAAAACATCAACGTTTTTCACTATAACAGAGTTTGCAAGTAAAAGACAGACAACAGCCGGCAGGTTGCAAAAAAAAATAAGGGGAATACAAGTAAAACCAGAAAAGACGCATCGACAGGGACAAGCGTCGCTCTGAGAGACATGGCTTGCTTGTGGAAGCGATTTGCGATATAGATAGCTCTTTATATAATGGATAAATCGATCGGTTGGCTCGGGAATCTGGCAACAATCGCCCGACCACCTGCAAGTGATTAATAATATCGGAGATATCATGCGAAAAAGAGGAATTGCCATTGTTTGTCTTTGCTGCGTGTTGCTCGGGCCGGCGGTGGTATGCGCTAAGGACGGCAACGAGACGTATCGTATTGTCTTTTCAACCTTTGACAGCAGTTCCGCCGGAAAATCGGCGTACCTGAGAGACGGCATCCAGAATATGCTGGCCAGTCGACTGGCGGCAAAGGACCGGGTTGTGGTTCTTGATCGCACCCTCAGTGACAAGGAATTAAAATCCTTGAAAGACGGGCAGCGTCCAGGCTCGGGAGGAGCGGCCGCCCCGCCTGCCGATTACCTGGTGACGGGATCTCTGTATGATCTCAAGGGGGGGTTGAGCATCCAGGTGGTCCTGTATCCTTTCGCCACCGACAAGGAAATAGTGCGCCTTGAAGTCATTGCCAAGAATCCCGACAAGCTGCTCGCCGATATCGAGCAGCTCTCCGAAGAAATAGCTCAATCGGCTTTCGGCTATAAGGCTGCCGCTGCCGGCAAGGACGAGGCTGCCACCAGGGGTGATGGGGTAGCCGGTTTTGTCACGGTACACCCTGAAGCCGCCTATAAAAAAGGGCTGTATACCGGCACGGTAGCCGGTGCCCCCGGCAGCAGTGTCCGGGTGGCTACCCGAGAGGGTAAGCGGAACACCACTATTGATAAAGATATCAGGACAATGGCGGTGGCGGATCTTGACGGGGATGGCCAGGACGAGATCGCGGTTTTGTTGGAGAGCAGCATTGAGCTCTATAAGTCGGACGGCAAAAAAATCGACAGGGTGGCGAAGGCCTCTTTGCCGGCCTCGGTGGAGAGTCATGCCCTCAATATTGCCGACCTTGATCAGAACGGCCGAATGGAGATTTATATCAGCGGTACTGACGGCCTGGAAGTTTCCTCCATGATCATGGCCTGGAATATGGAAAAGGGCTTTCAGCTCCTTGCTGAAAACATCCCATGGTATCTTCGGCCGGTTTTGGTTCCCGATAAAGGCTGGCGGCTGGCCGGTCAAAAACGAGGATTAGAGAAGGTCCAGCTGGTCAAGGCCGGGGTGTTCCTCCTCGATATCGGGGCGCAGTATGCGATCAGTGCCGGCGCACGGCTGCCCCTGCCGGAGGGGGTGAATCTCTTTGACTTTGTCTTTGCCGATCTCGATGGCGATGGCACGCCCGAGACGGTGGCCATCGACAAGAAGGAGCGGATGAAGGTCTTCAACCGCGCCAATGAACTGCTTTGGGTCAGCAAAAAGACCTTCGGCGGCAGCCAGATTTATATAGGTCCCAGTCGTGCTGAGGCGGTTAATAAACAGGATCGCAGAAATTTCTCGGTCGATGAAGATTTCGAGCGCGAACTGATCTTTGTCCCGGGCCGCCTGGTCGTGGTCGATGTTGATAACGACGGCCGCCAGGAGATCGTCGTCAGCGAAAACACCCTCTCCTCGCTCAGCATCTACAGCCGGCTGCGGATCTACAATGACGGGGTGGTGGTAGGAATGGCCTGGGATGGTTCCGCCCTGCAGGAACAGTGGCGGACCGGTACCTTCCGGGGCTATATTGCCGGCTACGGCTTTTCGGTAAAAAATACATCGGCGGGGACCAAACAGCCGGCTTTATCGAGCGGGAAAAATACGGTTGCCGGCCTCTATGTCGGGCATCTTCCCCGAAGCGGATCTCTTCTCGGCCTCCTGCCGGGGTCGGCGGAAACCCAGCTTACGGCCTATGAACTCGAGTTTTCTTCCGGAAGAACAGAGTGATAAATCAAC
Source organism: Desulfobulbales bacterium (assembly GCA_038224105.1). Classification (GTDB taxonomy): domain Bacteria; phylum Desulfobacterota; class Desulfobulbia; order Desulfobulbales; family Desulfocapsaceae; genus Desulforhopalus_A. Next base: position 13,291 of record JBBRGP010000001.1, read on the forward strand.
GAGAACGAGGTATAAAAAATTATACCTCCCGGTAAAAAAATCTTGACAAATGGTGTCTCCAAGTATAAATTGAAACAACTGATTAATGTCTTTTCCGGTTTTCTTCCCGGTACTTGGGAAGGTGCGGGCTGGTGGTCAGCCTGATGAGCCGGGTAAAGGGAAAGTGGCTCTTCGCAAGAGGAGCGAAAAATGTACTCAGGAGATAAAGAAAATGAAGAAAATAATTGCTTCAGCCGTAGGTCTCATGCTGGCCGGTGGCGTCGCTGCAACAACTGCCTCCGCTGCCGTTGAGAACCAGTTCGGTGGTTATTGGCGTACCCGTTTTACCTTTGAAGATAACTTCAGAGGCCCAATTACAGACCGCTTTGCCAATGACGTCGCAAGCAGGACATATGTAGATCAACGTACCCGTCTGTACTACACCGCCAAATTCAGCGATGACTTCAAATTCGTCAACAAGTTTGAGTTCAACTCCGGCTGGGGCGATCTCAATGGTGGCGATCTCGGCGCTGACGGCAAGAACAACTGGAGAATCAAAAACTCCTATGCCGATTTTAATATGGGCAAAATGATCAACGCCAAGGTGGGTATCCAGGGTGGCGCCATCGCTCGTGGCTTCATTCTTGATGACGACTTCGCCGGCGCCGTGGTGACCCCCACTTTTGGCAATGTCACGATGCCGATTATCTGGGCAAATATTAGCAATGAAGAAACTCAAAGCTGGGATAATTCCGTCGTTCCGGATTTCAAACAGAACCTCTTTGCGGTAATGGCCGCCATCAAGATCAATGATGGCATGAAGATTACTCCCTATGTTGTTTATCACTCGATTACCGACGGTAATGATCCACTCGATAAAACCCAGATCGAGGATAGCGACAACTACTATCTCGGTGTCGATGCCGATCTGAAATTCGGTGCCGTTGGCGTTTGGGGAACCGGTATCTTCAACGGCGGCGATATCGACGGTCAGGATACCACCGCATTTCTCGCTGCCGCCGGTGTTGATGCCGGTCTCGTTCACGGTCAGGCTTTTTATGCGACCGGTGATGAAGATGCCACCGATGGCGACAACGATGCCTTTATCTCCGCTCCTGGTCTGGGTGCGAACTACAAATCACCTGGTATAGGCAGCTCCTACTATTGGTCGGAGATCATGGGTCTTGGTGTATTTGATAACGCCCCATCCAATGGGTCTCCCGGCGACGATATCACCAATATCTGGGCCGCCAACGTCGGTGTGACCATCAAGCCGATGGACAAGCTGAAGGTTGATGCTGATGTCTGGTATGCCGCCCTCGTCGAGGACAATGCCGCTGGCGACACCGAACTCGGTCTGGAATTTGATGGCAAAGTCGGCTACAAAGTATATGATAACCTGACCGCCGAGGCCATTTTTGCATACCTTATCTCCGGTGACGCTACCGGTGATGAAGATGTCATTGAAGGTGGTGTACGTCTGTCCCTGTCTTTCTAATTCGAGGTTCAGCGCGAGTTAGTTAGTTGTAAGGCATGAAAGCCCGGTGGAGGAAACTCCACCGGGCTTTTTTGTTCTCGTTCATGCGTATTGCCAAAGCGATCCATGCAAAGTAATCCTCGGCGCCGGCTGGTGCTGGCCATGGTGATGACCGGCATTTTCCTGTCCACCATGGACAGCGGGATGATCAATGTCGCGCTGCCGACGATCATGCGGTCTTTCAACCTCAGTCTTGAGCATGCCGGTTTTATCGTCACCTTTTACCTCGTCACGATAACAGTGACCCTGGTTTTCTGGGGGCGGCTGGCCGATCGGCTGGGGCGGGGCAATATCTATTTGGCCGGGATGCTGCTGTTTGCAACCGGGGCGGTCGCCTGCTACTATTCCGCGAGTTACTACCTCCTGCTGGCCAGCCGCTTTGTTCAGGCGCTCGGGGCATCGATGATGATGTCATCCGGGCCGGCGTTGATCAAAATGGTATCTTCCGCCGATCGCCTCGGGCGAAGTCTTGGGCTGGTCGGCCTGGCGACGGCGTGTGGTCTTCTCTGCGGCCCTTTTGTCAGTGGCTTGCTGCTCAGCAGGTTTTCCTGGCGGGCTATTTTCCTGGTAACTTTACCGGTCAGCCTCACATGCTTTGTGATCGGTCGATTGTTTGTTCTGAAGCGGCTGCCGCCGGTGCCGATCAAGGCCATTTCTGCCTTCGACTGGAAGGGCAGCTTGTGCTGGGTGGCGATGGTGCTCCTGGGGCTGGCGATATTTCACCGACTGGATCGCTTCCTGACTTTCGCAAATCTGGTAATTGTCGCCTCGTTGGTGGGGCTGGTGTTCTTCTTTGTTCGGACGGAGAAAAACATCGCGCAGCCCATCCTGCCGATCAGCCTGCTCGGCAAACGCTACTATTGGGTCGGCTTGCTTACCGCGGCGATTTCCTTCGCGGCGATGTTTACCGTTTTGGTGCTGGTGCCCTTCTATCTTGAGTATGTAGTCCTCCTGCCCGTGGAAACGATCGGCCGGGTAATGATGGCGGTGCCGGCAACCCTCATCCTGCTGTCGCCGGCATCGGGGTGGATGTATGACCGGATCGGCGCCAGGTTTTTAACCACTGCCGGGCTCGGTCTGTGTTGCCTGGCCCTGGCCAGTCTCGCCTTTCTTTCGGCCGAAAGCACCCTGACCGAAGTGACCGTCAAACTGGCCATGCTTGGGGCGGGGCAATCGGTATTTCTCTCTCCGAACAGCGCTTCGGTCCTTTCCCGGGTCAGTGAGGATCAATCCGGGATTACCGCCGGAATTCTTGCCACCGCCCGAAATTTCGGGATGGTCACCGGCGCCACCCTGGCGGCGGCCCTGTTTTCCTGGTGGTTCACTTTTTACAGTGGTGGCGGGCAGTTGACTGATTACACCCTGGTTGACCGGAACGCCTTCATCCTCGCTCTCAGAACGACCTTTCTCATGACCGCTTGTTGTACCCTATTGGGCGGGATCTTCTCGGCGCGTCGGCAATGAGGCGGTTTTCGGCAGGGATACCGTTGCCAGGGTACCGCCTTCCGGACCATCCTGGATGGAGAACCGCCCATGGTGTCCTTGAACAATCTGCTCAACCAGAGCAAGTCCTAAACCGTTGCCGTAGGTCTTGGTGGTGAAGAAGGGGTCCTTGACATGGGGGAGGGTTTCCCTCGGGATACCGGTTCCGGAGTCGGCGACGCAAATGGTAATAAAGGCATCGTCGGCTTTTGTTGTTATTTTGAGGGAACCACCGCCCGGCATCGCTTCGATGCTGTTTCTGATGAGGTGGATAAACACCTGACGGATCTTATTTTCATCCATCGGGATAGACGGATCGGGGCCGTCCAGGGCGAGGATGTACTCGATGTTGTGTTGTTTCATGACCATGTAAAAGACCATGACGGTTTTTCTGACCAGGGAGAAGATCGGTCTGGGCTGGAGAATGAAATCCTTGTCCGCGACGAAGCTGAAAAGATCCTCGAGGATGATTTCAATTTTATTGGCTTCCTGGGTGATAATATTTAAAAAATTCGTGATATACTGGTCTTTTACTTTTTTGGCGAGCAACCGGGAGGTGCCGCCGATTGAGGTGAGGGGGTTGCGAATGGCGTGGAGCAATTGGGCGGACATATGACCAATTGCCGCTGTCCGTTCGGCCTCGATAAGCAGGTCCTTGCTTTTCTCAAGCTCATGGGTAACGACTTCGAGTGCCGCGATTTTTTCGGCCATCGTTTCATACAGATGGCTGTGCTCGATGGCGAGGCTGGCCTGACTGGCAAATATTTCGAGGCCGTAAATGTCCTCTTTGGTAATCGGGGTGCCGGTGACAAAATTATCGACAATCATCACCCCGAGGGAGGTGCTCGGCGAATACAGCGGGACGACGACAAAAGACCATTCACCAAGAGTCCGGAGCAGGTCCTCAGGGACTCTGCATTTCTCGGCCCTGCCATTTTGCACGTGGATCGACTCCTTGGTGCGGCTGGCATAAATCAAGACATGGTCATGATCCTCGGGTGAAACTTTCATGGTTCTGATGATTTGGTTGACCGCGACATCGTCGTCGATCGACTTGTCATGGATGTCTTCCAGGATATCCTCCAGCTGTAACCCTTTTTCCTTGATGGAAGTCCATACCCGGCCGGCCTCCTCCCGGGAAGGCGGGCCGATTGCCAATTTTCCTTCGAGAAATCCGTCACTGGGATTAAAGAGGGCAAGAAATGCCCGGTTAAAGCGCAGCCCATCGTCGGAGGTTATGCCGACCAGAATCGCCCGGAGAATGCCGCGCAATTCCACGGTATTCAGGTAGGCGGTGTTCATTTTTAAATTGAGTTGATGAAGAAAATGCATCCGGGCGTTGGCCTTTTGCATTTCCTGTTGGAAAATCCGACTGTTGATCGCCAACCGCCGTTTCTGCAGGGTACTTTCAACGGTGTGGATGAACAGTTTATTATTGACCGGTTTGGTGAGATAGTCGTCAGCGCCATGGCGCAGGCAGTTCAGGGCGACCTGGATGTCGGTGGTCCCGGTAACCATGATGACGCCGAGGTCGGGATGGTTCGGCACAATGTCATTGAGGATTTCATTGCCGTTCTGGTCCGGCAGCTCGATGTCGAGGAGCACCAGGGCAATCTTCTGGGTGGCCAGATGGTGGTAGAATTCTCGCGCGTTACCAGCCTTGACCACCGCGAAGCCCTGGGTTTCGAGGTAGTGGCAGAGCAGCAGAACAATTTCCGGCGAGTCATCAACCACTGCGACCACCTCCCCGGGTCCAAGGAGCTCGGGTGCGGGCAGCGATGGAATGGTGTCCTGCGAGAAAAGGATTTCGACCATAGGATTTTCCAGGAGTTAAGCAAAGAGAGCTCACCGGCGGAACATACGACTGGTACTGTTTTAGCAAAAATCCGAATCTTCTGCAAAAATATTAATTTTTTTACTGGAGGAGTCGGATGGAATCGCCATCGATTTAATTTGCCTGCATCACCAGATCTTAAAAAACCGAGAACCGTGGCAGAAGGAGAGTTGATGGCCGCACCTCGCCCCGCCATCGGGATTTTGCCAAGGGACGCGTAAAATCGTATTACCCTGGGGGGGATTCTGATGTATAGTTGTCGACTGACCAGTATTGTGGGGAAAAACAGAGGATGATGGAGCTCGAAGACATATTCATGGCGGGAGGCAGGCTCGCGACCGGCCTTGCCAATTTTGAGCCGCGGAGCGGCCAGCGGGCGATGGCCGAAGCGGTGGCATCGATCTTTAGGCCGCGGGGGACAAGAAGCGATAATCCCGAGTTGCCGGGCAAGGTTTTAGTCGTCGAGGCGGAGACCGGTATCGGCAAGACCCTGGCATACCTCATTCCCGCTGTCCTGTCGGGAAAAAGAATCGTGATATCGACTGCTACCCTCAATCTTCAGGATCAGCTCATAGACAAGGACATTCCCCTGGTCGCCCGAATTCTTGCCCAGGATATCCCGGCCCTCTGTCTCAAGGGACGGCAGAATTATCTCTGTCTTTACCGGTGGTATCAGTACCGCGGCAATCCCCAACTCCAATTCTTTTCCGAACCCTGGGTCGAAAAAATCGATACCTGGCTCAACACCACCGCCACCGGAGACCGGGCTGAAATCGACTGGCTGCCTGAAAAATCCGGACTTTGGCCGCGGATATCTTCGCCCGGCAACTATTGCCTCGGCGGCGATTGCCCGGAATCGGCGGACTGTTTTATCAATCGCCTGCGCAAACGGGCGGGAGCCTGCCGGCTGATCATCGTCAATCACCACCTGTTCTTCTCGGATCTGGCCCTGCGAAAGTCGGGTTTTGCCGAAATTCTGCCGCGCTATGAGGCAGTGGTTTTTGATGAGGCGCATCATCTCGAAAACGTCGCCTCGGCATTCTTCGGCAAGAGTTTCAGCCATTATCAACTCCTGGATCTGCTCGCCGATGTCGAGCACCAGGCGCAAGCCGAGCCTTCTTCGCACCTGGTCGACAGCGTGCTCTCCATGCAAAGTGGTCTGAGGCAGCGCGCCGATGCCTTTGCGCAGATCTTTCCCCCAAGACTTGGAAGATTTCCCCTCGATCTGGCGATTGATGAAATTTCCCGGGATACCTGGTGTGCCGAGGTGGAACTGCTGGCCACCGCCATGGAAAGGCTTGGCGAGGCTCTCCAGGCCCTTGATGGCAAAGGCAACGGCGAAGGCTGGGGTCATTTTGCCAACAGGATCAAGGAACTTAACGCGCATCTCCGTGACATTGCGCTTTCCGGCGGTGCAAGCAATAGCCGATTTGTTCACTGGTATGAAAAAAAGGAACGTTCCATCGCCATCTCCGCGACTCCCATCGAGGTGGCCGGGGAACTGCGCGAGCATCTCTACTCCTCGGTAAATGCCTGTGTGCTGACCTCTGCGACTCTTTCTTCCGGCGGCTCGTTTTCCTATATCAGTGACCGTTTGGGGCTGGACGGCACCACGGAGTTTCGGCAATTCCCCTCGCCTTTCGACTATGCCGGGCGGACTTTGCTGTATGTCCCCGAGCCCAAATTTCCGGAGCCTTCGGCTGAGAATTTTGCGGCGAGGATGAGTGCTCGGGTCCTTGAGCTTTTAACCTTGAGCGAAGGACGGGCGCTTATTCTCTGCACCAGTTTTAAAGGCATGGAGGCCTTGGCAACTTTTCTGGCGACGAGGCTGGTTTACCCGGTTCTGGTGCAGGGAACGGCATCGCGAAATTCGTTGCTACGGAGTTTTCGTGAACAGACCCATTCGGTTCTCCTGGCGGCTGCCAGTTTTTGGGAAGGGGTCGATGTGGTCGGGGAGTCGCTCAGCTGCGTTATCATTGATAAGCTGCCTTTTGAAGTGCCCAGCGATCCGGTCATTCAGGCCCGGCTCGCCCGGATTAAAGAGGAAGGCGGAAACCCGTTTACCGATTTTCAAGTGCCGCGGGCGATCCTGGCCTTACGCCAGGGGGCGGGGCGGTTGATGCGCTCGGTTGCCGACCGAGGGCTTATTGCCATTATGGATATCCGTCTGTATACCAAAGGGTACGGTCGAACTTTTCTAAAAAGTCTGCCGGCGTCGCCGATAACGAGGGATCTGCGGGATGTCGAAGCTTTTTTTCGCGTAGCCGAGGGTGTTCGCAGGGAAGTTGCTCCGAGTGCCCTCAACGGGGATGGGCTTCCCGGAGAGTGGTCGGGGATCGCAATTTCACGCTGAGTGGCAATCGACGAGACGATCGCTTAGATCAAAACAGTAAGGATTTTAAAGAGCAGGCTATGGTTGAGTTGGAATCCTTTGTCGCCGCCGTCAGGCAGGAGGCGGTAAAAATTGATGAGTATATGCGGACGGATCTCGCCCGGCTCAATCCGCCGGTGGATGCCCTGCTGTTCGAGGTCCTCAATTATGGTCTTTTTAACGGGGGAAAGCGGGTTCGCCCACTCCTGGTGGTCTTTGCCTCAAGACTGTGCGGCAACACCGATGATCACGTGTACAGATTGGGTTGTGCCTTCGAGTACCTCCATGCCGCCACCCTCTTTCATGACGATATCATTGACAATTCGACAACACGCCGCGGCAAGCAGTCGGTGTACCGGAAATTCGGAATCATTGCGGCGATTCTGGCGGGCGATTATCTCCATGCCCTGGCCATGTCAACAGTCGGCAATCTCTCGGAGATAAAGGGGTTGGAAATTTTCTGCCACGCCACCACCGGCATGGTCAACGGCGAATTTATGCAGCTTCGCAATGCGACCAAGCCCAATCTTTCCGAACTGGAATACCGTGATGCAATAATGATGAAGACCGGCCTGCTCATTGCCGCCGCCTGCGAAATCGGGGCATGCTACGGCGGCGGGGCGCCCGAGCAGGTCAAGGCATTGCGGGATTACGGCGTCAATCTTGGCTGTGCCTTCCAGATAGTTGATGATCTTCTCGATTATCTCGGTGATCCGGCGAAAACCGGCAAGGCCGTGGGGAATGATCTGCTCGAAGGCAAGGTTACCCTGCCCCTCATCTTGGCGCTCGACGGAGCGACAGAAGAAGACAGGAGCAGGTTGTTGACCATACTTGCCAGCCCGGCGGAAAGATCGCAAGGCGTCAAAGAGGTCTCGGATATTATCGCCAAGGTCGGCGGCTTTGACGGAGCGAGAGGAAAAGCGGTGGCGGCGGTAGAAAGAGCCATAGCCTCGCTGCAGGGTTTTTCACAACCGGCCAACCTCTATGAACGAAATGTTCTGGAAGGTCTTGCCCGGTACATTCTGACCAGGGACAAATAAGACCGGCCCGTCCCAACCCCCCCAGGTCCTCTGATTACTCTCACCGCAAGAAATGACAGGCGTCCAGTAAATGAATAGTCCCGACAAGAAGCGCCCCCTCAAAAAGACCAGGAACCGGAAAAAGACCGGTTCTTTTACCGTTGCCCGGCTACTCTCTATTGTCCTTTTGCTGATGGTGCTGGCCATTTCCGTCGTCGCCGTCGGGTATGTGATTTTTTTCCGAACGGTGGTGGCCCAGGAAATACTCCCGGCGTTGAGAAGCGCCATAGTATTTGAGGAACCCGAACCGCCAATCTCCGAAGAGGAGGAGACGGTTGTCGAAGCGACCGCGAAACAGACAGCGGAACCGACCATGGACCAGACCGAGGAATCGGATGCTGAACCGGCCGAGGAAATCGCTGTCGACAGCAGGCCGGATCTGCCCAAGGTGGCGATCATTATCGATGATATGGGCTACAACGAGGCCCTTGGCAATGACCTCATCAATCTGCCGTTTGCGTTGACCTATTCTTTCCTGCCGTTTGCCCCCTACACCAGAAAACTGGAATTGGCCGCCCATCGTGCCGGGAAAACGGTTTTTCTCCACCTGCCCCTGCAACCAAAGGGCCAGGAATGGAATCCTGGCCCCGGCGCTTTGTTTCTGCAAGACCCGCCGGAGCTTCAGAAAGAAAAATTTGCCAAATGTCTGGCGGAGGTGCCGCATGCCGTTGGCGTCAATAATCACATGGGCTCTCTCTTTACCGAGGATAAGCGGGCGATGTCGCTGTTGCTGAAGGAAATCAATCGGAAATCCCTGGTCTTTATCGACAGTGTTACCTCGGCCCGGAGTGTCGGCCATAAAACCGCGCAACAGGCGGTGGTGAAAAGTGCAAAGAGAAATGTTTTCTTAGACAACACCCTGGACGAGCAGACAATCTGTAAGCAGCTTGAACTACTGGTCAGCATCGCCGAACGCGGCGGTTCGGCCATCGGCATCGCCCATCCCCATCCGGAAACAGTCAGTGCCCTTACCACCTGCGGGGCAAAAAATCGCGAACGGGTGCATTATGTGAGCGCGGTCGAGGTATCGCTTTAATATCGCCACCCCGCGAGGGGGGACTGAAAAGAGTACTCCCTTGCGGGGTGATGGGTTACCAAAAATGGAGAATCGAAAAACCATGACGAGCAAAGAAGTCTTTTCCTCGAACAACCAAAAACTGGCTCAGGTAATTCTTCGTCGTACCAAGGAGAGCATGTCCACCGAACTGGATGGCGAAACGGTCATCCTCGATTTGGCTTCCGGAACCTACAGCGGTCTTGATGCCGTCGGCACCTTCATCTGGAACCAGCTCGAACAGCCGGCGACCATTGCCGCCCTCCGCCGGGCAGTTCTTGGAAAATACGATGTCAGCGAGGCCCAATGTCTCGCCGATTTGCTCGATTTTCTGAGGGTTCTTGCCGATAACGGCCTGATCGCCTGGGATGAGCAAACACCCGCTTAAGGGTATCTGTTGACCAGGTGCCGAAAAGGACCGGCCTGTTCCAGCCGGACCCTTTCATTGATAAAGCGAGTTGAACCAGAGCTCGGTTGCAAAGACAAACCAGATCGGCCAGATCCTGTTGCACGGTCCGGTCGGATCATTTTTGAAAAACTGCTGGGTCCGCCGGTAGCTTTCAAGGATTTTTTCTTTTTCTATCCAGCCATTGGCAGTTATCGTCAGTTCGTTCATCGTCTTTTCAAATGCCGGCAGAAGAAACGCCTGCCCGAAAAAATAGGAAAATTCCGCCTTGTCGGTACGGGTTCGCACTGCCTCGGGGAGCAGTCCGGTTAAACCCTGCCGGACGATGTGCTTGGTTTGACCGCCCTGGGATTTTTGATATTCCGGGAGATTTGCCGCGAACTCGATGAGTCTGCGATCAAGAAAAGGGTAGCGGTTCTCAACTCCCGCAAAAGCCCGATGCCGATCGAGAGTCTCCAGGAAAAAGCCCTCCAGATCGCTGCAGATATAGCGGTAATACGAAGCATCGATGAGGTTCTGCTGATGGAGACGGCCATCCGCCATGGCGATTCTGTCAACCAGGTTTGTTCTGGCGATAAAAGAAGGAAGAAGCCACTCGGGAAAAGCGCGCCGGATATTTTTTTCACACCTTCTTTTTTTGAGGAAAAAGGGGACCGCCGGCCAAAGCAAAACCCGCGTCCCCTGATTGAACAGCGCTTTATAACCCAGACCGCGCTGCCTTCGCATCTCCCGGAAGAGTTCCCCAAAACGGTGGTGAACGGCGAGGTCGAAGACATTCAGGCCATAACCGGTAAACCACTCATCTCCGCCAATGCCGGACAGGACGACCCTGCTGCCAGTGGCCTGCACCTTTTCCACCAGGGTGTCACACATCGAAAGATTGGGCATATCCGGATAATGGTATGACCGGAGAACCTGCCTTTTCCAATCCGGCGGCTGGAAATGCTGGGCTGGGACACGGTCGACAGGTATATCCCACCTGTTCGCGACACTGTCGATATAGTTCTGTTCATCACAGGGCAGTCCAGGGAAAATGAGGGCAAAGGGATTGAGTTCCTGCGCAGGGGAAACCTGCTTGAGCCCACAGACCGTTGCGACAATCGACGATGAATCGAGGCCGCCGCTCAGTTCGGCGCTGACCGGCAGATGGGAGCGCATCCGGCAGGTAACCGATTGTCGAAAAAGGTCGAGAAAATGTTCGGCGTATTGATTCTGGTCTTTATAATAGAGAGCTCTGCCAAAGGATAAATCCCAGTAGCGGTGGATGCTGACCCTCCCGTCTTCAACAACCAGATAATGGCCAGGTGGAAGGCGAAAGAGATCTTTAAAAAGGGTCTCCCTCCTGCTTGAAAACTGAAAGGCCAGGTACTCGCCGACCATCCCCTCATTAACCTCGGGCAGGCGTGGCTGCAATTTGCACAAGGGCATGACTTCACTGCAGAAAGAAAAAGCCCGCGGGGTACTGTAGTAGTAAAAGGGCTTGATGCCGAGAGCATCACGAACGGCGAAGAGCCTTTGGCGCGGGCTGTCCCAGATGGCCAGCGAGAAGTCGCCAAGCAATTTGATGCAACAGTCGACTCCCCACTTTTTGTATGCGGCAAGAATCAGCTGACTGTCGCTGAGGTCATCGAGGCTCCCGATTTTCAGGCCAAGTTGTTCAGCCAGTTCCGCGCGGTTGTCGAGGCGGGCATCGGCGGTGATGGTCAGGCCGCTCTCCGGCTCGGCATAGGGCAGATTTTCGTGCAGCGACTCCGGGGTGGTATGGAGCATGCAATGGCCAAACCCGACACCACCCTCCTGCCGGATATGGATGCCATCGGGGCCGCGATGGGCCATGAGTTCCGCCAGCCGTTCGAGGGAATTCGTTGGAACCCGCTGATTGCCGAGATCGAAAATTCCGAAGATGCCGCTCACGACCGAGACTCCGTCTGGGTCAGGGAGCTAACGAAGGCGACTATTTCTTTGCGGATCTCCGGCAGGAGACCGTGGTCGCGCTGGAAATGCAGCGTATAAATGGCGAGGTTCTTGGCGGCACAGATTTCGGCGATTGTTTTCAATTGCCTGGCCATCAGCGGGTAATCGGTTGGGTCAAGGTGAAAACAGTGCCGGGTTAAGGCCATCGCCGCCTGATATCCGGTCACCGGAGAAAATGCCAAAGAATGATCATTGGGTGTTTCGGCCGGGTCGGTGAGGACAAAAATGGCTTTTATGGGAATTGGACTCGGCGGTTCGGCCATCTTTTCCGGAAAAATTATCCGTCTTTTGCTGGAGTAGTGGCTGACGTTCTGGCTGTAGTGGTCCTCATCCCGGTCAAGATGCAGCGCCTGGTAAGAATCCCGCAGCAACCGCATGCCGGCATAGCTGGCGATCCCCAGCACATTATCACCGGTCTTTTCAAGCACTATCGCATCGTCACTGAGAAGAGGAAAACCATTCTGGTGAAAATGTCCGGAGAGGGTTGACTTGCCCCAGCCGGTTTGGCCGAGGAACAGCACGCCGGCTCCACCGACCACCGACCCGCTGGCATGCAATACCGGTCGCCCAAGATGACTGACAATGCGGGGAATCACCTGATCGAGGAGGAGGTGTCTGATGGTTTCTACGGGGGTGTCGGGGGCCGGATGACAGATGATTTCCGTATCTTTTTTGGAGAAGAGAAAATCCGCCAAAAGAGGAAACCTGAGGACTAATTTTTCTTCACATTTGCCAAAGGAGATGCTTGCCTCTCCACTCGGCAGCAGCCAGTGATGGAGCCACCTCGGTTCCTGAAGCGGTGAGGAGGGAATGGGGCATAGGGAAAAAAAGAGCCGACCGCTCAAAGAAGGGGAGGGTACCAGTTCCGGCATGGGAATAGTACTCCTGAGGGTAAAATCGAAAATCCTGTATACAGCAAAGCCCGTTTCCACTGGCAGCTATTTGGCAGATTCCTGAAAAACAGAAAACCTGGCGATCGTATCCTTTGTGTCTATCAAGGGTTCTCCATTGCATTCAACCCAGGCATGGGCATGAAATTGCGAGTTCCCATCCTTTTGCGCACCTATTTTTATTTCACAAGCTATGGATCTCCTTCCAAGCAAAAACCACAGCACCAGGGACTGCTTGAGGCAATTGGCTTGATAAATGTTATGGCGTGCAGCTGTATGAATGATTCTGGCAAGATTATGGGCAAGCTGCAATTCATTTCCCTTCGGGGGGTGGCGCGACGTCTCGGCAGGCAAGAATATTGACAGGAGAGATTTGGTTTTATTGTAACCTAAGGTATGCAGGGAAATGCCGACAACAGGAAGAGTGAGTATTGATAAAAGCAGCACTTTTTGAAGGGGAACCGAAAGATCTCTGAATTGCTGGATTTTGTTCATTATCAATGGTGCATCGCTGCAGATACCATGAGATCGGTCGTGTGAAGAGTGGGGTTGATTAAAAAAATTTCGATTTTAATATACTGGCACGACTTGAGGCAAAGAAAAAGGAGTTTAAGCAGGGCGAAACCGGCCTAAACTCCTGTTTGATTTTAAAGAGAATTTGTTGAGGTCTATTATTTATTTCTTCTCACTCCCAGTAAGCCAATGAGACCAGTGCCAAGAAGAAGCAGGGTTGTCGGCTCCGGTACTGGGTTTGTTGAAAAGGCAGTCTCTCCTAATGAAGCCTGCGATATACCTGTTGAAGTATTTAAAAAGGAACTCAATACATCAATCCTGACATAACGGGCGATGGAGATGGTTGCTAAAGTGATAACTTCCTCTCCGTAATTAAAATTAATCGGATTAATGTCAGAATCCCGTGCGATTGAAGTATTTAAAGACCAATTTGTCTTGTCCGTCGAGGTCAAAATATTGAAATTTTTAATACCTTGTGAATCTTCATTCCAGAGGGTTAATCGATCGATAATGTAGTTCGTGCCAAGGTCGAAGGTAATTGAACCGGTTGAATAATACTGACCTTGTAAGTCTTTCCCGGCAAACCATTCACCCCAAGTGCCGGATATGGAATTGCCACGATCAAAGTCATCTGGAATGAACCCAACATAATTGTGAATTACTGAGGAGTTGATATATTCATCAAAGTCAGTGATTCCTGAAACATAGGGTTTCTGAGCATAGTTTGTTGCATCATAAGGGTTTGAGTTAGTGACAGGAAAATCTTTGTCAATAAGTCCACTTTGATTGATAATATTTATAATTTCATTGGCCGAAGAGGCTCGGCCCATAGTTGTTTCGACCGAAATCGCGCTGGTTATCGAACTTGCACTGGCTTCATGTATTCCATTTAAAAGTGAGCCGATAATAAAGATAAGTGAAATTGCGGTTTTCATTGAAACACCTCTTTTCAAATTGAAAGATACTTATGGTGAAAAAGGATTGTAACTTCTTAATCAAGCAGTATTAAAATTAGCTAACTAATACCAAGCTAGGACAAAACGGCCCCAGATATCGACTAACTCAAAGGTCTGATTGCCAGTTGTATCTTGTATCGCTATTTGAACTCAGGGTGGATATACCACGTTTCCGGGAGTGGTTGGGCCAGTCACATCACCTGCTGGACCACTGCCCCCAGTTGTTAAATCAGTAACATTGCCGATTTTAACTAAGGTAGGCTTGGTATAATTACAATGAGATCTGACTTTCTCTTCATCGTTTGACATATTTTTCTTCAGGAAGTTGGTTAACTCCATACGCCTGATCCCCCTTAACCGGTAGACTTGCTTGAACATGGTAATAATTATGCAAAATGCGAGCCAAATTAACCATAAATTCATGGCAACATGGCCATAGGCATATCGGCCATATTTTCATTATCTTAGCTTGATGTTAACAGCATAACAAATAAGATAAAATTTGTCACACAGTTTTAGAGTATTTGTAGGTTGGGCTTTTTCACATGCTGTTGATTTTCCAAATTTTTCAAAACACATTTCGCTTTGCGGCAGTGTCGGGAACCACGGGTCCCTTTCCATCAAGTAACTTGTCGTGAGTGACCAGAGTTAGGAGCCATAGAAAAGTCATAATACGCAAAACAAGGGCCTGAATGTGTTCATATGGAAAGTTCGAAGAAACGGACGACCATTCCTGAAAGCAGGAATGGTCCAGTTCGGGGCAACAGAAAGTAATTAATGTTTAAACGATCTCTGCCCGGTAAACATCATCGCCACTTGCTGATTCGCCTCGTTGCAGGCCTCAATGGTTTCAAAGTCGCGTTGCGAACCACCGGCCTGGAGGATTGCCGCAACCCCCTGTTTAATGCCGACATCAGCGCCGTCCCGGAAGGGGAAGAAGGCGTCGGAGATCATCACCGAACCCGGCAACCCGGCCCGGTCGGCCTGGACCTGCCGGTCGATTGCCACCTTTTCCGCTTTATCCCGTTTGCCTTGCAGTATGGCGAGTTCCAGATCGGCATAGCCGATGCCATGGGCGTCGAAGCAGAGGATGTCGGCATATTTGATATAGGCCTTATGGACGGCGATTTCGGCGACGCCGACCCGGTCCTGTTCGCCGGTGCCGATGCCGACGGTGCAGCCATCTTTGACATACAGCACCGAATTGGAGGTCACCCCGTGTTCGACCGCCCAGCCGAAAATCATGTCAGCCAGTTCACGGTCAGTGGCAGGCCGGTCGCAGCGATATTCCCGGCCCTGCCAGGTGGCGGTTGCCGGCAGGAGGTCGGTTATGCTACGGATGGAGTTGACCGCCGACTGCTGAACAATGATGCCGCCGTCGATCAGGCTTTTAAAGTCGACAAAGCGGAATTTTTCAAAGTCGCTGAGCCGGTCTATTGCGGCAATCCGGACAATGCGCAGATTTTTCGATTTTTTCAGAATATCGAGGCTGCCGGCTTCGAAATCCGGGGCGCAGACCACCTCGAGATAGTTGGCGGCGAGGAGTTTCGCCGTTTCGTTATCGCAGGGCCGATTGAGGACCACCGCCCCGCCGAAGGCGGCGATGCGGTCGGCGCGCAGGGCGCGGTTGAAGGCGCCGGCGATACTGTCGCCGTAGGCAGCCCCGCAGGGATTGTTGTGTTTGAGGATGACGGCAGCCGGCCTCGCCATCAGGTATTTGATGATGTTCAGGCCGTTGTCGATATCGGTGAGATTGATTTTCCCCGGATGTTTGCCGACCTGCAGCATGTCCTCGACCGCAATTGCCGACACCAGCCCATTGCCGGGTTCGATGAAACGGCACTCGCCCAGGATCAGATTGCCATTGACCAGCTCATAGAGGGCAGCCTCCTGATCGGGATTTTCGCCATAGCGGACACCGCGTTCGTCGATGGATCCGTCCACATCTTTGATTTTCCAGGTTTTCTTACGGTAGACCAGTTTTTGCTCACCAAAGGAAATGGTCATCTCCATCGGGAAACTGTCCCCGAGAATCGTCGAATACATTTTTTTTAGATCACTCATGGATTCACCCCTTGGTTGGCTATGGTTGGTTGGCGGGTTGCAGTTTTAGGATAAAAAAGC
Organism: Desulfobulbales bacterium; assembly: GCA_038224105.1. Lineage (GTDB taxonomy): Bacteria > Desulfobacterota > Desulfobulbia > Desulfobulbales > Desulfocapsaceae > Desulforhopalus_A. The sequence goes on from JBBRGP010000001.1 coordinate 29,490, forward strand.
CAGAAAAATTTCGTTCCCCTCAGCATTGTGTGCTGAAGGGTTTCAAGCTCAGACCTGAGGCTACGGTGATGTCGGTCAGGCAGCAATAGGGGCCGACCAGCACTTGATCGCCGAGCCGGCAGTTGTGCAAAATCGCGCCCTGGCCGATGATGGTTGCTTGACCAATCGTACTCCCCCCGGTAATTCTGACTCCCGCTTCAAGGAGGGTGTCTCTGTCCACCCTGCTGTCGGGCGAAACGGTGATGGTGCCGGGGCTCTGCATGGTGACGCCCTGGAGCATCAGGTCGCGGTTACGGCGCAGCTGCAATTCCAGCTGGGCATCCGCCAGTTCCACCCGGGAGTTGACGCCGAGCACCTCGGTCGGAGTGGGGGCGGTGAATTTCTCCACCGGCAGACCGCCATCGACCGCCTGCTTGACGATATCGGTCAGATACACCTCCTTCTGGCTGTTATCGGTTCCCACCTTCTGTAATGCCGAAAAGAGGAAAGTTTTGTCAACACAATATATACCGGCGTTCACTTCCTTTATCGCCAGCTGCTCGGCAGAAGCATCTTTTTGCTCGACAATCCCGAGCACCTTGCCGCCGGCATCGGTCCGGACCCGGCCGTAGTTGGTCGGATCTTCTAGAAGGGTGGTCATAAGCGTAAGTGTCGTCCGACGGTCGAGATGGGCGGCATACATACTGGCAAGAGTCTCAGTCCTGATCAGGGGAGTGTCGCCACAGAGGACCATGACCGTGCCCTTGTCCTCTGTGATCGCCTGTTCGGCGGCGAGAACCGCGTGCCCGGTTCCGAGTTGCTGGTCCTGGACGACAAACTGGCAACCGGAAGTCTGCAGCGCTTTCTCCACGGCCTGGCCCTGGTGCCCGACCACGACCACCGTCCGCGTCGGCTCGAGGGGAAGAACGGCGTCAACGACATGCTGGACCATCGGGGCAAAGAAAACTTCATGCAGTACCTTGGCTTTATCCGATTTCATCCGGGTGCCTTTGCCGGCGGCAAGAATAACAATCGAAAAGGGGAGGGCGGTCATTTTCAAATTCCTGTTTTTTTCTTGAACTTGGTATGACGATGGGATGGCTGCTCACGGCCGCTTTTCCAGATGGACATGGTACGAGGGCAACCCGGTCACTTTATATATTAGGATATATAAGAAAATGTAATCGGCTTTGCAAGGAGCTTCAGGGTTCGGGAGCCCCGGGACGATGAAAAATGAATCGGCGGCAAACGCACTTGGGATGCTGGCGTCATTTGCCGGAGCAGCTCCCCCGGAAACGCCAAAACCCCGAAGAGCAAAGCTCATCGGGGTTTTGACGTTAAAGAAAATCGGCGGCGACCTACTCTCCCACATAGTCTCCCATGCAGTACCATCGGCGCTGAAGAGCTTAACTTCCGTGTTCGGAATGGG
>JBBRGP010000002.1:0-30096 GCA_038224105.1 Desulfobulbales bacterium
TGGCCGAGACCGATATGGGCTGAGGCGATAATCGCCTCGTCGATGATCGCCTCAAGCCGCGACAGCTTGCCCTCCGACCGGTGCTTGATCAGTTTGCCGTCCTGCAGATAAACAATGCCTGCCGAATCGTAGCCCCGATACTCCAGCCGCCGAAGACCTTCAAGAATTACCGGGACCACCCGGCGCGGCCCGCAATACCCGACGATACCACACATAATATACCTCTCATCTGATTGTTCTCTTCAAGAAAATAACAAAATCCCGACCGGTCGCCCCTGCTTCCCGGCCGGTTTCGCAAACAATGACCAAAGGGTAGAAAGCAAGAATCGTACCTCGAAACAGCCCAACCCGACCGCACGGCAATGGCGCTAACCTAACATTGGCGTTCCCGCCTTTACCAGTTTTTTCTTCCAACCTCGGAAAAAAAAAGGTAGTATCCCCGACAATCCGGCCAAGACCACCCATTTCACTGACTTTCCTTTAAACCATATGGCCTACCCCCATGGACGACAAACAACGCCTGAAAGAGATCCTTCTCGAAAAATCGTACCGCCAGGGCACCTTTACCCTCACCTCGGGAAAGACCTCCGACTTCTATATCGACGGCAAACAGACCACCCTTTCCGCTGAGGGCGCCTATCTTTGTGGCAAACTGCTCTACGAACTGTTGCAAAAATCACCCACCCCCATCGATGCGGTCGGCGGCATGACCCTGGGCGCCGACCCGCTGGTCACCGCGGTGTCGATCGCCAGCTACCTGGCCGGCAAACCGATCCCCGCCTTTATCGTCCGAAAGGAAGCAAAAGGGCACGGGACCGGCAACTATATCGAAGGCCTGAAGAATATGACGACGGGAGGCACCGTTGCCCTGCTCGAGGACGTGGTGACCACCGGCGGCACCCTGTTGAAGGTCATCGACCGGGTCGAGGCGGCCGGGTTTAAAGTCGGCCTGGTGGCGACCATCGTCGAACGCCAGGAAGGCGGCACCGAGGCGCTGGCCAAAGCCGGTTACCGGCTCGAAGCCATTTTCACCCGCCAGCAACTTCTCCAGTGACCGGCCATGCAGTGCAGAAAATGTCCAGGCAAACTTGAAGTCGATCGCCGCTGCCGGCGCGTGCGGATGCGCTGTACCGTCTGCGGCCAGGAATACCATATTCATGAAGTAGCCGGCGACCTCGACCGGGAGACCGAAGAAATCCTCGAACGCTATACCGCCATCATCTACGACTGAAAATGACCGCAAGGGCCTGGAGTTTTGGCAAGTGAATAGGTATATAACAATAAACCACTAGTCGTAGTTATTATCCCAGACTTCATAGAGACCCATGACAGATCAACCACCGGCGCAAAAATCATTTGTTAAATCGGGAGACGAGGCGACAATAGTCTGCCCGCAGTGCAATAGTGCCAAAGTTATCGCCGTTCGCCAATTCCGCCAGCGCCTGCATCTGCTGAAGGTGAAGTGCCGCTGCGGCTATACCTTCAAGGTGCAGCTCGAATTTCGTCGCCATTACCGGAAACAGACCGACCTGCCCGGCACCTACGACGTGGTCCCGCCGGCCGTCGGCGGCGGCACGGCCAAGGTCCTCAATCTTTCACTGAGCGGGGCCTGCTTTGAGATACGGGGCGTGCATGACCTGAAAACCGGCCAAAAAGGGGTTCTCGTTTTCACCCTCGACAATCGCAAGGAAACGGTGCTCAGTAAACACATCCGGATCATCTCGGTGACAGGCAACCGGATCGGCAGCGAATTCATCAGTGATCAGGCTTTTGAAAAGGACTTAGGGTTCTACCTGCGGTCGTGAGGGGTCACCGAGAACCTTGCCGATCGCCAGCTCCGCCTGAACCAGGAATCCCCGCAGGGTTTCAGCGTCAACGGCACTGATCGCCAGCCCCTCCCCCCCGATATTCTCGAGGACCTGCTCCGGGTTGTCGAGCAGATCGATCTTGTTGAAAACGGTCATTCGCGGCAGGCCTCCCAGTTCCAGCTCATTCAGCAGCCGTTCCACCACCGCCATTTTCTCGCGATACGAGGGGCTGGAGATATCGACGACATGGATGAGCAGGTCGGCCTCCTTCAACTCCTCGAGGGTCGCCATGAAGGCCTGGAGCAGGTCGGCCGGCAGATTGTCGATAAAGCCGACGGTATCGGTGATGATCACCTCCATATCGGTTGGAAAGCGCAGCCGCCGGCTGGTCGGATCGAGGGTGGCAAAAAGTTTGTCCTCGGCAATGATGGCGCTGTTGGTGAGGGTGTTAAGCAGGGTCGACTTGCCGGCGTTGGTATAGCCGACCAGCGACAGCACCGGCAGCTCCTTTTTCCGGCGTTTCGCCCGCCGCCGGTAGCGCTCGAGGCTCACCTGCTGCAGCTCCTTGGCGAGGCGGGTCAGTCGGTCGTTGATCCGCCGCCGGTCGATTTCCAGTTTGGTCTCGCCCGGGCCGCGGGCGCCGATGCCGCCGGTCAGCCGCGACAGCGCGTCGTCCCGCGACGACAGCCGAGGCAGCATATATTTCAGCTGGGCCATCTCGACCTGAAGTTTGCCTTCCCGGCTCATCGCCCGGCTGGCGAAGATATCGAGGATCAACTGGGTGCGGTCGATAACCCGCAGATCGGTGAAATCGGTGATCGAGCGGATCTGCGACGGATTCAGCTCCTGGTTGAAGATCAGCAGATTGGCGTCGAGCTGGAGGGCGGTCACCATGATCTCGGCGAGTTTGCCCTTGCCAAGAATGAACCGCGGATTGACCTGACCGCGACGCTGCAGGACCGCGTCGAGGACCACGATATTGTCGGACTTGGCCAGTTCGGCGAGTTCGGCCAGCGATTCCTCGGCCCGGCTTTTCTGATCGGTGGTAACGCTGACCAGAATGGCCCGGTCCTGTTTCTGGTCGACCAGGCTGGCCTGCCGCCCCGCCCCCAGATCCCGTTCGATGGCGGCGATCAGCGCCTCGGCCGAATCGGTCTGTCCGGCCGGATGGACCGGCTCAAGAAAGGCCCAGTGCTTGCCGTCCCGGCTGCCGGGCAGCAGGTGCACCGAGTAGATCTTTTCCGGCAGGCCATCGGCGGCAACTTTGATTACCGACAGCAGATCGAGGCGGAGAAAGAGCAGGTCCATCAGATCTTCATCGCTGATATCCTCGCCGGCCAGGTGGGTATGGATGAGACGCAAGCCCCGCAGCCGCCCGCCGGAGGCCCGGACGCTGCCAAGGTGGGGGATCATGATCTGCCCATGGCTGCCGACAATGACATTCTCGACCTTGCCGGAACGATGCACCAGCACGCCGATCTGGCGGTTCAGCTCAAACGACATCTGGCAGAGGGTCCTGGCCATCTCCGGGTTGATGATCCGGTCGCGCTGGACCCGTTTGCTCCCCAGCCTTTCCAGGACCTTCAGCTGATTGCTCTTCAGGCCTTCGGTGTTTCCCGTTACTCTTGCGATGGCGCACTCTCCTTGATCTGAAACTGCTGTTCCATGCCGGTCGCCGATTGTCCCGGCCGTGGGCAGACCCTCCCGCCGCTATATCCCCGCCAGGCCGGATCGTCATAACGGTCGTGGCACCCGACACACAGCCCGACCCGCAGCACCGCCCGCAGCTCCCGACCGTTGAACGGCCGCAGGTTTGCTCGCGAACCGTGCTGGAGCGGCACGCCATCCAGGTTGACGAAGCCGTCAAAGGGTGGGGTGCGGCCGGCACTGGTGTCGATGCCCCGGTCGAGCCGCTGAAAGGTCAGCTCGCCGTCGCGCACCTCCAGAGTCCCCTCACCCAGCCCGACGGTCTTGGTGGAGGCATGGCAGTCTATGCACTCCCGGCCTTTGGCCTGGGTGGTGTGGGGATTGATCGCCGCCATGGTGAAGCGGTTGAAGTGCTTGTCGATCTCCCCTTCCTTGTCGACCGAGGTGACAATGTCCTGGCAGCCGGGAGTGACGACGACAATCTCATCCTGCCAGACCGCCAGCATCGGCCGTTCATAGCGAATATAGGACCGCCCCTCCTGCCAGAGCCCGGCGGTCTCCTTGTTGGTCAGTTTGTCGAGATGGGTTTTGGCCTCCTCCCGCTTGGCATGGCAACCGTAACACTGGGCAACCCAGGTCGAATGACAGGCCTCGCAGGTCACCCGCTTATGGGCGGGAAAGTCGCAGACCCCCTTCTTTACCGGGTTGAGCGGCCGCAGCCGTTTATCGATCTTGCCGACCAGGACGATCCTGCCGTTCTCCTCGTCGAGGTTGGTGAGCCGCTCATCCTTCCTGGTGGTCCCGGGGGACGGGCCGTGGCAGACCTCACAGGAGATCTCCAGCTGCTCCTCGTAATGGGCGTAACTGGTGCCGTCGCCCATGATCTCCTTGCGGGTATGGCAATCGATGCACTCCATGCCCTTCTGGTGGTGGATGTCATCGGCGATCTCCAGATAAAAGCGCTCGCCCGGCAGTTGCCGGTGGTTGAGTCCGCCCTTTTCATAGGGCGTGCCGTACCCTTCCGATTCGAAGACCCCAAGATAGGAAAGGCCGATCCGGCCGGAGCGGTTGTGGCAGCGGACGCAGTTGACGCTGGAGACGGTTCTGGTAATGAGGGGATGAACTTTCTTCTGCTTCGGGTCGACGGGCGGCTCCTGGTCGGAGGTCAAAACCTTGCCGATATCGGTCTTGCCCGGGACGAAGTAGTGGCAGGCGGAGCAGCCGCCCCCCTTCTCGTTGAAGAACTGCGGGACGCCAGCGAGATCATTTTTTTCCTTCCACAGATGGCAGGTGGCGCAGAGCTTGCGGTAATAGTCGAGGGCGAAGGAATTTTTGCCGGTCCGGAGCAACTCCTCAACGGTCAGATCGGTGTTCTGGCTGGTAGTCTCGCCCCAATAGTAGAGGAGCGTCCCGAGAATGCCGCGGTTGGTGGCCATCAGCGAATTTTTCACCTTATGGGCATCCTTAGGGTGGCAGCCTTCGACCGCGCAGGTCTTTTCGACATGGCGCAGGTCGCCGGGATTGAGCACCATGTCCTGGTGCGCCTCGTCTTTCTCCACCGCCAGCGGGTTGCCGAGGTGGCAGGGGGCGCAGCCGATCACCGCCGGGTCGTGGGCCGGGTCGAGCTTTTCGTCCTTATGGCAGGAGAGACACATATCGACCGTGCCACCATTGGTGGTATAGAGCTTGTCCGGGCGCTGCAATCGCTGCTCGGTAAAGATCAGCCAGCCGATGCCGCCGGCCAGGCTTGCGAAAACGAGGATTTTCAGCAGTGCCGGCAGGGAAAATCGACCTCTTTGCGCATCCATTGCCACAAACGATCACTCCCGGTAGTTTTGGACATTCGGGTAACGGCGGCCAAAGCCGAAGGCCTTGGTCGTCACCTTCAGGCCCATCGGCGCCTGCTTGCGCTTGTATTCATTGATTCGAACCCGCCGGAGGATGTCGCGGACCATCGGTTCGACAAAACCCTGGGCGACGATCTCGCCGCAGCTCCTGCCCTGTTCAAGATGGAGCTCAAGAATCCGGTCAAGGATCTCATAGGGAGGCAGGTCGTCCTGGTCCTTCTGGTCGGGTTTCAGTTCGGCGGTCGGGGCCTTGGTGATCGTCCTGGCCGGAATGATCTCCCGCTCCCGGTTAACGTAGGCGGCCAGCTCGTAGACCAGCTGCTTTGGGACATCGGCGATCACCGCCAGGCCGCCGCTCATGTCGCCGTAAAGGGTACAGTAGCCGACCGCCATCTCGCTTTTGTTACCGGTGGTCAGGAGCAGGTGACCGAACTTGTTGGATAGCGCCATCAGAAGATTGCCGCGGATGCGGGCCTGGAGGTTCTGCTCGGTGAGATCTTCGCCCAGCCCGGCAAAAAGGTCGGCAAGGCTTGCCCGAAACGAGCCGAACAGCCCACCAATCGGCAGGACCGTGAAACGGCAGCCGAGCTGGGCGGCGAGCTGCTGGGCGTCTTCCAGGGAATCGGGCGAACTGTACGGCGACGGCAAAGCCACCCCGAGGACATTGTCAGGACCCAGGGCCTCGACGGCAATGGCGGCGGTCAGGGCCGAATCGATGCCGCCCGAGAGGCCGAGCACCGCCGAAGAAAAGCCGCATTTACCGACATAATCCCTGACCCCCATGACCAGCCCCTGATACACCGCCTCCTCTTCCGCCTGCCGCACCGGCCCGTGCATCTCACCCTGCCAGGTGCTTGTGTCGATGACGATCATGTCCTCGGCAAAGCCCCGGGCCTGGGCGACGACCGAGCCGGTTTCATCCATGACCAGGCTGCGACCGTCAAAAAGCAGGGAATCCTGGCCGCCGATCTGGTTGCAGTAGAGAAACGGCAGCCGATAGCCCCGGCAGATCTTTTCGAAGATGCCGCCACGGATCCTTTCCTTGTCGCGCTGGAACGGGGAGGCGGAGATGTTGATGATGGCCTCGATGGCCTGCCCCTTGGCGACGCCGGCGGCGACAATGGCCGCCACCGGGTCGGCCTGGTAGAGCCTGACCTCCTCACTCCACACATTCTCACAGACGGTGACACCGAAGTTCAGCCCTTTTACCCGGTACAGGTCGGAGGGCTCGCCCGGCTCGAAATACCTGGTTTCGTCGAAGACATCGTAGGACGGCAGCAGCTGCTTGCGGGCCCGGAAGACAATCTCGCCCCGGCGGGCGACCACCACCGCATTGTAAAGAGGTTTGCCGCGTTGGCCGTCACGCCGCTCAAAGCAGCCGAACATGACATCAAGCTCGGGCGGGAGCCGTTCGAGAAGTTCCTCGACCGCCCGGTCCTGGGCGGCGAGAAAGGACTGGCGTTCGAGAAGATCCTGAGGCGGATAACCGGACACCACCAGTTCGGGAAAGATCACCAGCTCGCAGCCGGCCCGGCCGGCTTTTCCGGACCACTCCACGATCTTTCCGCAATTTTTATTAAAATCACCGATAACCGGATTTATCTGGACGAGGGCAATCTTCACCGTCTTCTCCCTGGCTGGCACTGCAATAAAATTCTTCTATTTCTCTTGAGACTAGGAACCTATTTACCTTTATCGCCATTTTTTTTCCGCTGATATTTTTGCACGGCGTTATTATGTTCGGCCAGGGTTTCGGAAAAATGGTGAGTCCCGTCATTTTTCGAGACGAAGTAGAGATCCTTGGTCTGGGCGGGAAAAAGCACGGCCAGCATCGCCTGCCGGCCCGGGCTGCAGATCGGCCCGACCGGCAGACCCGAGGTGGTGTAGGTGTTGAAAGGGGTGGGGGTCTGCAGGTCGGTGCGGGTGATATTGCCGGTAAAATTTTCGAGGCCGTAGACCACCGTCGGGTCGGATTGCAGCTTCATCCCAAGCTGCAGCCGGTTGCGGAAAACCCCGGCGATGAGCGGCCGCTCCACCGCGCTGCCGGTCTCCTTTTCGACCATCGAGGCGAGAATCACCGTTTTTTCCCGATCCGGTTTATCCTCGAGCTTGGCGGTGATCTCCGTCCAGACCTGATTGAAGCGACCGACCATCAGGGCGATGATTTTTTCCGACCCGTGCAGCTCCCGGGTTAGCATGTAGGTGTCGGGAAAGAGATAGCCCTCGAGGCTGTCCAGCCCTTCCAAGCCCTGTTTCGCCAAAAATTCCTTGTCGGCGACGAGACCCGCAAAACCGCGCGGATCAAGCCAGCCGCCGTCGCCGAAAATCGCGGCAATCTCGGAGGCCCGCAAGCCCTCGGGGATGGTTATCGAATACTGGATCGGCTTGGCCGCGATCAGGGTCCTCAGGACCTCGAGGGGAGTTTTGCCGGTATCGACTCGAAACTCCCCGGCCTGGATCCTGCCGCCATACCCGGAAAGCCTGGCGAGCAGGACAAACCTGATATCGTCATCAATGACCCGGTTTTCGGCGAGAATCTCGCCAATGGCGTGAAGCGACGAGCCCCGGGGAATGGCGACCACCGCCCAGCTGTCTGCGTTCTCCGGACCCGGGGTCACCCCGTAGAGGAAAACCCAGCCGGTAAGCAGCAGGGCAAAAAGCAGGGAGAGGATTGCCGCGGGGACAATCCTCTTACGAAGACGCGGAACCAAATTGCCCAGCAAATCGGTGATCATTCACCGCTTGGGCTCTGCTTGACAGCGCCCTTCCTGGCCTTTTTTTTGACGGGCTCGGGAAACGCGATCCGCACCACTTCATCCATATCCTTAACCGGGAAGAACTCCATTTTTTCGCGGATATCCTTGGGGATCTCCTCGAGGTCCTTCTTGTTCTGATCGGGAATGATGACCCGGTCGATATCGGCTCGGAGGGCGGCCAGGGCCTTTTCCTTCAGTCCGCCGATCGGCAGCACCCGGCCGCGCAGGGTGACCTCGCCGGTCATCGCCAGCTTGCCGACCACGGTCTTGCCGGTGATTGCCGAATATAAGGCGGTCGCCATGGTGATCCCGGCCGAGGGGCCGTCTTTGGGGATCGCCCCGGCCGGGACGTGGATGTGAATATCGATTTTCTCGAAATGGTCCTCGGCCAGACCGAGATCCTTCGAGCGGCTGCGGCAGTAGGTCAGCGCCGCCTGGGCTGACTCCTTCATGACATCGCCGAGCTGGCCGGTGAGGATCAGTTTGCCCTTGCCGGGCATGAGGTTGACCTCGATCTGGAGGATTTCGCCGCCAACCTCGGTCCAGGCGAGACCGGTGACCAACCCCGGCTGAACCAGCCGCTCAAGCTCCGACTCGGGGATGTTCTTCGGCGGCCCGAGATACCGGCTGAGATTACGTTCGGTGATGGTAAAGGGTCCTTTGCCGCCTTCGGCAATCTTGCGCGCCGTCTTGCGGCAGACCTTGCCGATCTCCCGCTCGAGGTTGCGCAAGCCCGCCTCGTAGGTGTAGTGGCTGACGATATATTTCAGCGTCTCGTCCTCCATCTTCAGCTGGCTCGGCTTCACCCCGCTTTCCTTTAACTGCCGGGGGAACAAATATTTCCGGGCAATAATCACCTTTTCCTCAAGGGTATAGCCCGACAGACGGATCACCTCCATCCGGTCGAGCAGTGGACTGGGGATGGTGTCGCTCATATTGGCGGTGGTGATGAACATCACCTTCGACAGGTCGATGGGCAGGTTCATGTAGTGATCGGAAAACTCGAAATTCTGCTCCGGATCGAGGACCTCGAGGAGGGCGGAGGAGGGATCGCCGCGGTAGTCGGATCCGATCTTGTCGATCTCGTCCATCATGAACACCGGATTGTTGGAGGCGACGGTTTTCAGCCCCTGGACGATCCGGCCGGGCATCGCCCCGATATAGGTGCGGCGGTGGCCACGGATCTCCGCCTCATCGCGCATGCCGCCAAGGGAGATGCGGTGGAATTTTCGCCCCATCGCCCGGGCAATGCTCTGGCCCAGCGAAGTCTTGCCGACGCCGGGGGGCCCGACAAAGCAGAGGATCGGCCCCTTGGTCGAGGGGTTGAGCTTGCGCACCGCCAGATATTCGAGAATGCGCTCCTTGACCTTGTCGAGGCCGTGGTGGTCGTCGTCGAGCACCTGTTTGGCCTTGACCAGATCGAGGATGTCGACCGTGCTCTTTTTCCACGGCACATCGAGAATCCAGTCGATATAGGTGCGGATGATCGTCGCCTCCGAGGAGTCGGGGTGCATCATCTCCATCCGGCTGAGCTGCTTCAACGCCTCCTTGCGGATGATTTTCGGCATCTTGGTCTTTTTAATCTTCACCTCGAGCTCGTCGATCTCCTGAGTCCGCTCGTCGGTGTCGCCCAGCTCCTTCTGCAGCGCGTGCAGCTGCTCGCGGAGGAAATATTCCCGCTGGGATTTGCTCATCTCCTCCTTGGCGTCGTTCTGGATCTTTGCCTGGACCGTCGACACCTCGAGCTCCTTGGTGAGCAGTTCGCTGACCAGCTTCAGCCGTCTTTCCGGATCGGTTTCCTCGAGAATCTGCTGCGATTCTGAAATCTTCAGCCGCAGGTTGGAACCGACCAGGTCGGCCAGCCGCCCCGGTTCTTCGATGTTGTTGATGATCATCATCAGATCGGCGGAGAGGATGCCACGCAGCGACATGATCTTCTCGGTCTGCTCCCGCACCGCCCGCATCAGCGCCTCGACCGGGACGGTGACCTCTTTGACCTCAACCTCTTCGATCACCTCCACCGAAACCTGATAGGACGGCTCGGTGCGGATAAAGGTCTTGATCCGCGCCTTGGACATCGCCTGGACGAGGACCTTGAGCCGGCCGTCCGGCAGTTTCAGGGTCCGCATGACCATGCAGACCATCCCCACTTCGTAGAGGTCGTCCGGCCCGGGATTATCCTTGGTGGCGTCCTTCTGGGTGACGAGCATCAGCAATTTATTGGCCCCCAGGGCCTCGTTGACGGCTTCCACCGAACCGGGACGACCGACGAACAGCGGGATGATCATGTAATTGAAGACCACCACGTCCCGAACCGCCATCATCGGCAGGACTTCCGGTATTTCCATATCTTCGTTATTGGAAAAATCGTCCATGCCGATGCTTAATGAATCATTAAATTCCACTCAATTCCTCCTGCTTTATGCTCTGAAAAGGCGACGGCGGAGCTGCCCGCGCCACCTTCCACCCCGCTGCTCACATTGTACTGTAATTATCTCTCTATTCAAATACATAGCAATTAAAACCGCAAGACAATCGTAAAAACCTGAGAAATACTAAACATCCGAATAACTTAAGTCAAGCCGGCATTCGCTCTCCGGCCGCTGGCCGCAAGCTTTTTCCTTGAACTCTTTAGCTATTTTTCTCATAGTGGAAACCGGTACGGCAGTTTTCAGGTGCGCTACTTGCTATCGCCCCGAGAAACGGATGCCTCGGGAGGAATTAAAACTATGAGGACAACATGCTGACGGTGCAATCTTTTTTCGACCTTGCCGATTTCCCCCAGGCCGACCTCTTCGCCCCCACCGCCTACGTCTGGCAGCCGCTGAACGAGTTGAAGGCCTATATGGACGGCTACGCCTACCCCGAATACAACCGCGGGCTGATCGGCGACGGCATCCCCCTGACCGGGCCGGTGATCATCCACGACAGCCAGGCCCTGTCCGGGGTGGAGGCGGAGATCGTCTACGGCGATGCCACCAAAGGCCAGTTGCGGATTAGCCTGGCCGGCCGGGTCCTGCCGGGGGCATCGCTGCTCATGGCCGGGGCGGTGCTGCTCGGCAGAAAGATCGCCATAGACAAAGGCGTCCTGGTCGAAGCCGGGGCGATGATCAAATCGCCGGCGATCATCGGCGAGATGAGCGAGGTCCGCCAGGGCGCCTACCTGCGCGGCTACTGCCTCGCCGGCAAGCGCTGCGTCCTCGGCCATACCACCGAGATCAAACACTCGATCTTTTTAAACGACGCCAAAGCCGGCCACTTCGCCTACCTCGGCGATTCGATCCTCGGCAATGACGCCAACCTCGGCGCCGGCACCAAATTCGCCAACCTCCGCTTCCTGCCCGGCAACATCACCGTCTTCCATCAGGGCCAGCGCCTCGATACCGGCCGGCGCAAGCTCGGCGCCATCCTCGGCGACACCAGCCAGACCGGTTGCAACTCGGTGACCAACCCCGGCACCCTGATGGCCAAAGGGGCGATCCTCATGCCCAACTGCACCGCCAAAAGCGGCTATCACGTCGAAAAGGCGCTGCTGAGATAACAGCGGCTGCGAGAAATCGAGGGTAGAGCAGGAAGCTGATTTACCGATCACAGTCTGGACTTTTAATTGACGCCTCGCCGCACGCGGCTACTGCACATCCTGCGTATCGACCGGATATATTACAGGGACAGATATATTACAGGGACAGTATATCTATCTTTGACAAAATTTCCTGTCTCAGTAAACTTATGTTATGGTCAGAATAGCACGGGTGGTAGCTACAGGTTATCCACATCACATCACGCAACGCGGTAATCGTCGCCAGCAGGTATTTTTTGGCGATGACGATTATCACGCCTATATCGAGTTGATGGCCCACTGGTGCAAAAAATATCATGTCGAGGTCTGGGCGTGGTGCCTGATGCCCAACCATGTCCACCTCATTGCCGTGCCGGACGAGGAACAAGGTCTGGCCCGGGCCATTGGCGAAGCCCATCGCCGCTATACCCGGCGGATCAACCTTCGCGAAAAATGGCGGGGACATCTCTGGCAGGAACGCTTCGCCTCATTTGCCATGGATGAACAACATCTGCTGGCGGCGGCCCGGTATATCGAAATGAATCCGGTCGCGGCAAAATTAGTGCTGCACCCGACGGATTATCGCTGGAGCAGTGCTCACGCACATCTTACCGGCAAAAATGACGGTCTGGTAAACGTGCCACCATTACTTGATCGCATCGCCGACTGGCGGAGTTTATTGATATTATCGCCGCCCGATGAAGTTGATAAAATTCATCGTCATGAAAATACCGGCCGTCCTTTAGGCGAAAGCGGTTTCGTCGAGAATCTGGAGACTTTTCTTGGCAGGATCTTACATCCGCAAAAGCCAGGCCCCTGGTGGTTCAAGTGATACTCAAGGATGCGCAGGGTGTCCAAGTGGGCACACCCGTAACCACCGCCCAGGACGGCGCATATTCCTTCAAGGATATCAAACCGATGTCCTATATCGTCACGGTCGGCGAGCAGAACCAGTGGACGATCTTTGTCGGGCCGGGCAGTACCCGCAGGGATTTCAGCCTGAAGTGAAACGACAGGGGGGACCTTCATGTCTGAATCAAATACCGGGAAAAAGGATTTTTGGGATATCTTAACCGCCTTGGGGCCCGCCATTATCGCCGCGGTTGTGGCTATGCTGGGCATCATGTACAACAAGCAGCAGGCATCCATCGCCGACTCCTACAATCTCCAGCAGGCATCCATCGCCAGATCGTCCGGAATGCGCCAGGTGTATACCAACATCATGGCGCAGCGCGAATGATAAAGTCTTCCTTCTGCTCTTCTAAAAGGGTCTCAATGATGTCCTGGAGGTATGGTCTGTCGCGGTTGCCAATATATTTGGCGGGGAACTTGATGATGCGCAGTTCCGCATACTGACTGATACCGTCCGCCTTGAGGTCTTGATAATCCTGGACGAGCTTCCGGTCGAGCCGGTCACTGAACCTGTCCAGTTCCCCGGTATCGGAATACTTCGAGAGCACCACCCCGAGCCGCATATCCTTATCGAGCACTTTGTTGTCGATATAGGGCAGATCATAAAAGGTCAAAACGAAAGACGGTGGCTTGAAGGTCGACTCCGAGGTCGTGCCCTTCCGGTAATCCAGGGTTATATCTACTACGCCGTCGGAAATATCCTCGGGCAAGATCTCGACGGGCAGAGCAGCGCCGTTGCCGTTCGTTAAGGGAGCATCCGGGATGACCTGGAATTCTCCGGTGGCTTTCTTTAAAATGACATATTTCGACACCTCACTGCCCTGAAGTGCGGCCAAGGCGTTGAGTTGTCTGATCGAGAGGTTTCTGCCGATTCTGCGGAGTTCGTTGCGCATGGAGTCAGCAAGGTGCTCCCCTAAAATGCTCCACAACGTCCAGAGTTGAAACGGCTCCCCTTCCCACCCCCTTTCTTTGGAGGCAAATATGAACAACAAGATGCTGTTGCCCGTCGTCGTCGTTTTTCTGTTCGGATTCATGGGATCTTCGCTGCATGGTGAGGTCCGGGCCTGGGATATAGATAAGGAGCACACCAACTTCTATTTCAGCGTCGATCATATCTATGCCAAGGTTCAAGGACGTTTCACCGATTTTAAGGGGACCGTGGCATTTGATCCCGATAACCTCAAAGACAGCCACTTATCCTTTGAAATCAAGGTGAAAAGTATTGACACCGGGATCGCCAAACGCGACAAACACCTGCTGTCCGCCGATTTCCTCGATGCCTCCGAGTATCCCTTGATCACCTTTACCAGCAGCAGTATCAGCAAAGCCGGGGAAAACAGCTATGATGTCCACGGCCGACTGACGATCAAGGCGGTCTCCACCGACCTGGTTCTGCCGCTCACCTACGGGGGAGCAAAGGATCACCCCCTGGTGTCCGGTATGGAGGTGGCGGGTTTTAATGGTCGGCTGACCCTTGACCGGCTGGCCTATAAGGTCGGGGACGGGAAATATTACAAAATGGGGGCAGTCGGCAAGAATGTCGATATTTTGGTGACGGTCGAGGTTATGCGCAAAAAATAGGGCGAAATCCTGCCCCGGCGGCAATGAGGAGGTTGAAAATTTTCAGAAGGGCGCCCTGCCGCTCATAAAATGAGTGCGCAAAATTCGTCCGGTGCCGAGCCTCTTGCGCAAACCTTGTCCAGGACTGTGGCTACGATGAGCTGCCAATACGGAAAACTTTTTTCCTCCGTTGCCGCGGAAATTCATTCCCAATGGACGGTTCTTCTTCTTTTACCCCTTAAAAACTTTGCATTTTACACACCTTACCACCATATCGACGAACAATTCCCGGCGACATCTCAAAAATCTTTATTAGTATTTCCTTAAATACTTGTCAGGCCGCCATACCGAACTCGACAAAAGCTCCCAATAACAAGGGCGATTCTTGCCAGAAACCCCACTTATGGTGCAGTAAAAATTGCTCGAAAGCCTTGGTAATAAAGGGAGAGAGGATCTTTCGTCCACCGCCCTCCTGGGAAATTATCAAGCATTTTAAGTGTCACTATGTGGCATCGTATTTGCATGTTCTCCCTTGATGTCAAAATTCGGCATGACCATTGGCACAAAAGTGAAATTGGCATTGCCTAATCCCCTTCTTAAGGAGAACAAAGGATGAAAAAAACTGTAATTACATTGGGTTTGTGCTTTTTGATGGGGAGTACCTGTTACGCGGCTGACAGATCCATCAAAATGTCGACAAACCCAGTCAAACCAGAACTTGGCAAAACCGTGAACTTCCAGTGTATCGGCACTGGGGAATGGCGCGCGCCTTTGGTCTCCGCCCAGATAAAGATTTACAATCGCACGAGTACCAAGGATACCAAACCTCTCACCACCCAGGGAATGTCGATCAACAATCTCACCGCCAGTTACAATTACACCATTCCAGCGAGCGAACGAACCGGTACTTGGAATTACACCTGCGAAATGAAAGACCGGAGGAACAGTACGACACGAACCGCGACATTTGCCGTGATCCAGCCGGTAATCCAACCGCCGCCACCACCGCCACCACCACCGCCGCCACCGCCACCACCGCCACCGCCGGTTGATCCACCGGTGACCGGACCGATTGCCGCCCACAACACCATCACTGCCTATAACGGTCCGTCGACGTGCATCACCTGTCACCAGACCGAGGCCACGGAGATGCTGCAAAGCCTCCACGTCAAATGGGCCGGTCCTACTCCGGAACTTACCAATACCAACGGCGCGGAACTCGGAAAAGCCAAAGGTGGCATCAACACCTTCTGCACCTACGCCATGTCATCGAAATCGGCATGTTTTACCTGCCATGTCCGTGCCGACGGCAATGCCCCGGATCTGGCCAAGGCCGAGGATGTCGACTGTCTGATGTGTCATAACGACGTCTATCAGCGGACATTTGTCACCGACCCGAACAACACGCAAACCGTGACCAATATCCTCGGCCAGGTTAAGACCTACGTGTTCGGCAAGGAAGATGCCCAGGGCAACTATATTACCGTCCCGGATCTCGCGAAAATGCCGGCCGGCACCAACATGGTCAATATCGCCAGAACCGTCCACCTGCCGACCACCAAATCCTGTCTCCGCTGCCATGCTACCGCCGGCGGAGGAGACTGGACCAAGCGCGGGGACATGGGGATCAATACCGCAACCGCGACGGTCGACCAGGATGTGCATCTTGCCAAAGACGGGGCCAACCTGTCCTGCGTCAGCTGCCACGCCGCCCTCAATCATAAGATTTCCGGGCGCGGTATCGACCTCCGGGGCACGGAAGCAACCGACCCGACCTGCCAGTCGTGTCACAACGCGGCTCCGCACAGTAACGCTACCCTCAACCGGCATGCCCAGGGCCAGGTCAGCTGTCAGGTCTGCCACATCAGGGAATTTGGTAAAGGCGGCGCGACCGAAATGTCGCGGGATTGGCGAACCCCGGTCTGGAGTGCAACTTTTTGCCAGGGTCAGGGCGGTTTTATCGGCGAGGAGGTTCGTCAGGCTTCAGTCAAGCCCGAGTATGTCTGGTTTGACGGAACCTCTTTTGTCTACAATGTCGGCGAGACCATCAGCCCCGACGCAAGAGGCGTGTATGCCATGGCCAAGGCCAATGGCGGGCCGTTCGACGGCAAATCGCGCATCGTTCCAATTAAGCGGCATTCTTCCTTCATGCCATTGCATCAAAGCGGGAAAATTATTCCGCCTGCCATCATGTGGATGTTCATGACCGGCGATTTTGATCTCGCGGTCAAGAAAGGCATGGAAGAGCAAGGCATGTCGGGCAGCTACTCGCTCGTCAATACCGACGCCGAGATGCTCATCACCCATGGGGTTGAACCAAAGGCCAAAGCCCCGACCTGCATCCAGTGCCACAATGGCAGCGGATCCACTCCCGACGGCACCGGCATGCTGCCCTTAGGCGAGCTCGGCTATCATCAGGTGCCGACGCAGGTGAAATCCTGTACCCTCTGTCACTCGGCAAAAACCAGTTCGAACTGGGAGTCTATGCATAACACCCATCGGAGCCGAGTCTCCTGCGCCAGCTGCCATACCAATGCCCCGACCGGTCTGGTAAAGCCGCAGAGCTCGCTCTGCAGCAGCTGCCATGACAGCGAGTCGTGGAGCAACAGCCGGCACAGCACCCACATCAAACAAAAGATCGCCTGTACCAGCTGCCATACCTTCAGTAACCTGTAAAAAACAAAATCCGTACCTCAGATAAACACCTCTGAGGTACGGATTCCCTTTCGGCTGGCAAGGCTTCGTGGTGGAACCGGCCGGTAATCCGCACTGCCCGGAAGATGTTCGGTACGGCGGCTACGAGCAAGGCGTTGAGAGTTACCTCCCCATTCTTGCGGACCCGGAATTGGCCGCACCGAACATCGACCGCACCATTCCCCGAATACCGCTACAGCCACTTCTTTCGTTTAAAAAACAGCAGGGTCATTACCGAAGAAAGCATCATCAGGACAATGGCGAAAGGATATCCCCAGACTTTGTCCAACTCCGGCATGTATTTAAAATTCATACCATACGCACTGGCAATGACAGTAGGTGGCATGAAAATGACCGTGACCACGGTAAATATTTTTATGACCCGGTTTTGTTCGATATCCACCAAACCGAGAAAGGTGTTTTGGAGAAACTCAAGCCGCTCAAAATTAAACGAGGTGTGATCAAGGAGCGAACCGACGTCCTTGATCATGATTCGCATATTTTCATAATCTTCCTTGGGAAACATCTTGCTCTTTAACATCGAGGAAAGAATGCGCTGCTTCTCAATGATATTTTCTCGGATGGTAATAGTAGATTCCTGCAGGGCGGTAATCTTCAGGAGAAGTTCCCGGTCGGTGTCCTGGTCGGCGGTCATTTCTTTGCTGATTGCCGAAATTCTCGCGGTAATATTTTCAATGAGATCCGCATCAAAATCGATGCGGGTTTCAAGTATCGTCAGAAAAACATCATCGCCATCGGTCGGTTTTATCACTCTGAGTTTTCGATAGGTCTCCGAGAATGACCGGTATTCATGATATCTTTGGGTAATGAGCACTTTATTCTTGATGATAAAGGACACCGGTTCATTCCTGAAGTTATCGCCTTCCTGGATCAAAAAATTAAGGTTGATACCAATTTCTTCGGCAGTTTCAACGTATTTGGAACTGCTTTCGATCTCCTCCCGTTCGTGTTTGGTGAACAATTCGACGCTGAAATCCTTCTCAACCTGCTCTTTTTCGTCGCCTGTTGGATTGATGAGATCGACCCAAAATATATTCGTAATACTGGAACTGTTATTGCCATCTTCCATTTTGACAATGTTGTTTTCCAGATAGAAATAATTAACCATACAATTCTCCCATAACGCATTTGAGTCACTGTGAAAAATTACCACCCTTCCTGCCGCGGGATTTGACCAGTGGAGTTCATCTTGGCCACGAATCGCATCTTCGCTTTCAGCCGCCCATTATTGCGGCGAAAAAATAATGGAATGATACCTTCATGACGAACGGCAGGTCAATTCATTTTACCCGCTCAAACAATAATCGAACACCCCACAAGGAGAGATAGGTACCTTGTGGTCGATAGATTTTTTTCTAAAAACAAGAAATCTCTCTGAGAGGTATTGAAATTATTTTTGGCCGGGAATATGCCTGCCTGCCTCCACTGGGTCTGTCCGATGGAAGTGTCGGCCGGCCTGTGTTTATTGGAAAATTGTGGTCTTTTGTACGACGAAGCAGATAACCAGGCCGCTCGCCATGGCAACGAGGCCGATGGCACGTAACTGGCTGGGAGGTATCTCGCTGAGTTTCCTCATCCAGTTCTGCATCGCCTCAGGAGCTGCCACATAGGGCAGTCCCTCAACAATCAAGACCAGGCCGAGGAGCAGGATGAGCAGTTTCATAGCGAACCTTTCTAACAGATGGGCAATTTTATTTCAACCTCAACCTCCTGAACCGTGCCCCTCCGCCTCCGACATTTCACTGAAAGCGATGCAAATGCATTGCTTTTTCCGGTTTCTGCTAATATTATATTGCATTCTTGTCAGCGCTTGATCATTCAATATTTCCAATATTAACAGAGCAACAGACCCAATAATCCGATATGAGCCAGGGAAAACAGAGCAAATACCGAGAAGCCGGAGTGGATATCGACAAAGGCAATGCTTTCATTGAAGAGATCAGAGACATCGTCTCTTCCACCCATCAGCGCGGCGTTCTCGGAGGGATTGGCGGATTTTCGTCCCATTTTGCCATCGACACCATCAAATACAAGAAGCCGGTGATCGTCAACTCGACGGACGGCGTCGGAACAAAGCTCATTGTCGCCCAACTCTGCAACAAACATGATACTATCGGCATCGACCTGGTCGCCATGTGCGTCAACGACCTGATCGTCGGCGGAGCAACCCCGCTTTGTTTTCTTGACTATTTTGCCGTCGGCAAGCTCGACCTGGCCATCGCCAAGGAGATTATTACCGGCATAGCCGAAGGCTGCCGGCAGGCCAACTGTTCTCTGGTTGGCGGCGAAACCGCGGAAATGCCAGGTCTTTACCAAAACAACGATTATGACCTGGCCGGCTTTGTCACCGGCATTGTCGATCGCGATGCCATTATTGACGGCTCGGATATTCGGGCCGGTGACAAGATCATCGGCCTCGCCTCCAGCGGTCTGCATTCAAACGGCTATTCCCTGGTGCGAAAGATCTGTTTTGCCGACCACCACTTGACCGTTGACCAGTATTTCGAGGAACTGGGCTGTACTCTTGGGGAGGAGCTGCTAAAACCTACCAAAATATATGTGCAATCGGTCCTCAAGGTCCTGAAAAATTATCGGCTGAACGGCATGGTCCACAATACCGGCGGCGGTTTTATCGATAATATTCCGCGAATCCTGCCGAAGGGTTATAAGGCTGTGATGGACACCACCGCGTGGCCGGTGCCGCCGATTTTTACTTTTCTCCAGCGTTTGGGGGAGATCCCCATGGCGGAAATGTACCGGACCTTCAATATGGGGATCGGCCTGCTGGTTGTCGTGAACGAGGAAAAAGCCAACGACATCCGCCACCATTTTCAGGCAGTTGGCGAAGAAGCACACATCATCGGCGAGATCGCGCCCATGGTGGAAGGCGAGTCGGCAACGGTGGAGATCCGCGGGTAGCTTGGGCGGACGTCTCGAATCCCAGCAACAATAAAGCAAGGCCATGGGGGGCCATCCCCCCATGGCCTTTTAGTATCTTGCCGGGTGTTTGTTATTCGGGCACCCCGCAATCGCCGGTGCCGCCCCGAATTTTTTCCAGGGCATGGGACAGTACCGGCAGAACCACGTCGAGATTTTCCTTCACCGCCTTGAGGCTTCCCGGAAAATTGATGATCAGACTTTCCTTCCGGACGCCGGCCTTGCCCCGAGACAGCATGGCGCGCGAAGTTTTCAACAGGCTGGCGCTGCGCATCGCTTCGGCCATCCCCGGAATCTCCTTGTCCAGTACCTCGATCATGGCCTCCGGGGTAACGTCCGAGGGAGAGAGTCCGGTGCCGCCGGTGGTGACGATGAGCGCCACCTGCAAATCATCGGCAAGTTCCCGAAGCCGGTCAACGATCACCTCTTTTTGATCTGGAATTACCCGATAGGACTGCAGCACATACCCTTCCTGGCCAAGGCGCTCCCGGAGATAGAGACCGCTGGTGTCCTGCCGCTCGCCCCGCGCGCCTTTATCACTCATGGTCAGGACGGCGAAGGAATAGTTCTGTTTCACTTCCACAGGCATCGTCGCTACGTTATGTTAATTATTTTGGGCATTTGCCTCGTTAATGATCTTTTCGGCAATCTGCCCGGGCACTTCCTCGTAATGACAAAACGAGATCGTAAAACTGCCGAGACCGCCGGTCATCGACGTCAGGTCGGTGGCATAAGACTGGATCTCCGCCTGGGGAACCTGGGCATTGATGATCTCCATCCCCTCGAGAGAGTCCATGCCCATGACCTTACCACGCCGGGAGTTGAGATCCCCCATGACATCGCCGACATGCTCCTTGCCGACTTTGATCTCCATATTCACGTAGGGCTCAAGGAGGATCAGCCCGGCTTCCTGCGTAGCTTTTTTAAAGGCGAGCGAGCCGGCGATCTTGAAGGCCATCTCCGACGAATCGACGTTATGGAAGGAACCATCGACCAGGGCAACCCTGATGTCGATGACCGGATAACCGGCGAGAACCCCCTTTTCCATGGCCTCTTGAATACCCTTGTCGACGGCCGGGCGGTATTGCTGAGGGATGACGCCACCGATAATTTTGTCGACAAACTCGTATTTCCCTCCCGGCAGCGGCGAAATCTCAATCCAGCAGTCACCGTATTGACCACGTCCGCCGCTTTGTTTCTTATGTTTTCCCTGGACCCTGGCCGATGACCGAATGGTTTCCATGTAGGGAATCTTCGGGGTGCTGAGTTCCATATCGACGCCGAATTTCCGTTTTATCCGCGAGCCGACCACATCGAGGTGGACTCTGCCGACACCGGACAGAAGCACCTGCTTGGTCTGCTGCTGCCGGGTGATCCTTAAGGTCAGATCTTCATCGAGCATTTTGGTAATTGATGAGAACACCTTCTCTTCCTCCCCTTTTTTCGCACTCACCGCAAACGAAATGACCGGCTTCAATGGTTCGGGTGCGGCAAAAATAACCGGATTTGCCGGGTCGCAGAGGGTATCGCCGGTGACCGTTTCCTTCAGCTTGGCGACCCCGATAATCATCCCCGGGCCGGCGTCTTCGACCGGCCGCTGCTCTTTTCCTTCGAGCACATAGAGTTGCCCGAACCGCTCGGAAGTCTTCTTGGTCGAGTTATAAAAGGTGTCACCCTTCAGCACTCCGCTGAAGATTCGGAAGATAGTCAGGCGGCCGGTATAGGGATCGGCCATGGTCTTGAATACCAGGGCCGCGAACGGCGCCGCCTCGCTCGGTTTGACTTCGATAATGTTGCCGCTCCCCTCCTTCGTTGCCTCGATCGGCGCCCGTTCGACAGGGGACGGCATATAAGCATTAATGACATCAAGAATGGGGGCGATGCCCTTGTTGAGGGTGGCGGAACAGACGCAGATCGGGGAAATAACCGCCGAAGCCAAGCCATTCTTCAGACCAGCCACGATTTCTTCGGTGCTCAGCACCCCTTCCTCGAGAAATTTTTCAATCAACTCATCGTCGGTTTCGGCCACCGATTCCATCAGACTTTCCCGAAAAGATGCGACCTCGTCCGCCATCTCGGCAGGAACATCAATGGGCTTCAGACCGCCTTTATCGCCATCAAAGAGAAACGCCTTGCCGGTCGCCAGATCGACGTAGCCCTTGAAGTTGTCCTCCGCACCGATCGGCAGGTGCAGAATGACCGAGTTGAACGGCAGCGATTCCTTGATCTGCACCACCGTATCGAGAAAATCGGCGCGCTCCCGGTCCATCTTATTGATGGCAATGGCCGTCGGCAGGTTTCTTTGCTTGATTATTTTGGCAAACTTAATGGTCTGACCCTTAACCCCGAGTACGGCATCAATGGTAAACAAAGCATTATCACAAACATGGGAGGCAAATACCGTTTCATTGAGAAAGTTGTCGTCGCCGGGGGTATCGATCAAAAAGACACTGTGTTTTTTCCAGGAGTAGTTATGAAAGCTGGAGTTGATGGAAATCTTCCTGCTGGTTTCCTCTTCCTCATAATCCATCACCGCACTGCCGTCGTCTACCTTGCCGAGCCTGTTGATTTTTCCGGCGGTGTAGAGCATAGCTTCGGCAAGCGAGGTTTTGCCGCAATTGCCATGACCGATTATTGCAACATTTCTTACCATATTTGTATCCTGCATTCGTATCTCCTCAAAAACGACGATTTTTAATGCTCTCTCCAAATACCAATAATACTCCGTTTGCCGACCTCCCGAACGACATACTCATATATTCAATTTCAAAGCACAAAGTCAAGAAAGATCAGCCGAAGGCCGGGGTTTCAAAAGAAATATTCGCGGGGGAAATTTAGACGGCGATCAATAGGATGAATTTGTGGCATATTTTCGACAATCAGAGTATCCTGCCGGTGACCGTTGTATTCTTTCACTCCTACCGACCCCATGCCATTGCAGAGCCCCCCTGACCAAAAAGGAACCATTGCAAAATCCGCCTCTTCCGTCGGAATTGCAATAATGTGCAGCCGGGTTCTCGGGTTGATAAGAGAACAGGTGTTTGCCGCGCTTTTTGGTGCCGGTTATACCTACGACGCCTTTGTTGTAGCGTTCAGAATACCTAACCTTTTGCGAGATCTTTTCGGCGAGGGGGCGCTGTCCGCCGCCTTCGTTACCGTATTTTCCGCCTACGACAGCAAGCGCACGCCGGCCGAGACCTGGCGGCTTGCCGCCAATGTCCTGAACTTTTTCCTTATCCTCCTCAGCCTCATCAGCTTGCTGATGATCTATTTTGCCGGGGACATCGTCTCTCTTCTCGCCCCTGATTTTGCCCTGATCGGGGGGAAAACGGAACTGACCGTCAAGCTCACCCGCATCATGCTGCCCTTTTTAGTCTTTATTTCGCTGTCGGCGGTGGTGATGGGCATTTTAAACACCAAAGGTCGTTTTTTTGTCCCGGCCATCGCCTCCAGCTTTTTCAATCTCGGCTCGCTGATCGGCGGCACCAGCCTGGCGTTCATCCTCCCCCGCTACGGTCAACCGGCCATCGTCGGCATGGCCATTGGAACGCTGATCGGCGGCCTGCTGCAACTCGCCATCCAGGTCCCAACACTCTTTAAAACCGGCTTTCGCTATCAGCCGGTTCTGCACCCCGCCGATCCCGGTCTGCGCCAGATCCTCACCTTGATGATTCCGGCAACCGTCGGAATGTCGGCCACCCAGATCAACCTGTTCATCAATACCAACTTTGCCTCCTCCTGCGCCGAGGGCTCGGTTTCCTGGCTCTTTTATGCCTTCCGCCTGGTGCAGTTGCCGATCGGCGTCTTTGGTGTCGCCCTGTCCATCGCGATGCTTCCCGTCCTGGCCAGACAAGCGGCAAATAAGAACATCGCGGCGATGAAAGAGACCATGGTCTCCTCCCTGACCATGGTCTTTGCCCTGACCGTGCCGGCCACGGCTGGCCTCATTCTTCTGTCGGAACCCATCATTCGCCTGATCTATGAACATGGCGCCTTTACCGCCGTCGATACCCTGGCCACCGCCCAGACCCTCAGCCTTTACGCCATCGGCCTCTTTGCCTACTCGGCAAACAAAATTCTGGTGCCGGCATTTTACGCCCTCGACAAGACCAAATATCCGGTTATTGCCAGCTTTTTGGCAATCATCTTAAACATCGTGATTGTCAAACTGACCATAGCCGATTATCAGCACCGGGCTATCGCCCTCTCCACCTCAGGCACCATGCTCATCAATTTCGTGTTTCTCATGGTGGTCCTCTACCGTCATCTCCACGGCTATTCCCTGCCCTATCTGGCCAAGGGTCTGTTGAAGATCAGCGTCGCCACCCTGGCCCTCTCCGCCCTCTTGCTGTTGGCCCGGCCCGTTGCCGCCGGATGGCTGAACGGGACCATTGCCCAACAGGCCGTGGCGCTGGCCCTGCTCATCGCCGCCGCCGGGACCCTGTATACGGTGATCCTCGACCGGCTCGGCCTGGTCGAGCTGACCATGTTCACGGCAAAGATCAAAGCCCGCCTGCGGCGAAGATAAGCCCTGAGGCAACGGGTCCCGCCGCTATTCCTTATTCCGTAACTCCTCAATCTCCTTGCGCAGGCTGGCGATTTCGGCCTGCAGTTTTTCCAGATCCGACCCCTTGGCGAGCTGCATCCTGCTCAAGGCCGCTTCGATAAGTTTGTCGGTCTGAATTTCAAGCGCTGCGCGCGAAAAAATCGGCGGCCCGCAGTTTTGCCTGTTCGAGTGTGGTACTGTTCTGGACTGAGGCGGCGAGATGATGGCCAAAGGTGAACTGGCCGGCAAAATAGGATGTGAACTGCTTCAACCGCCCCAATCGCCTTTCCGGGGCAAAGCGCTCCTCCAGAAGCCTGATAAACCGAAAATAGATATCGGTAACCGGCTGTTGTCGGCAGGTTTTCTCCATTCCATAGATTTCCCTGGCAATGTCCCCAGACAACCAGGGTTTTTCCACCGCCCCGCGACCAAGCATCAGGCCATCGGCACCGGACTGCTCGAGGCTTGTCCGGGCATCGTCGACGGAAAAAATACCGCCGTTTATGAAAATGGGTACGGTCACAGCGCTTCGGATCTCTCCGACTACCGCCCATCGCGGTTTACGACAGAATTTCTCGCCGTTCAATCTGGCATGGATGGTGATAAGATCGACCCCCTCATCCTCCAGAAAGCTGCAGAACATTCTCGAATTCCGGGGGTCGACCCGGTCACCCAGGCGAATCTTGACAGTGACCGGCAGTTCGGTGCTCCCGCGCAGACTTCGAAGCACCCGACACAGCTGCTCCCGATTGTCGGTAAGGGAAGCCCCGGCGCCCTGCCTCTTCTGTAGCGGCGCCGGACAACCGAGGTTTAGATCGATACCCTGCGCTCCAAGTCGATGCAATTTTTCCACGGCCGGCCGGACATTTTGGTCACTGCCGGTTACCATCTGATAAAACAGAGGGCGTTCGCCCTCGCTCCTCACCAGTAACGGTGAACACCGTTCATTGTCATGAGGCAGCCGGCCAGCCTCGAGCATCTCGGTAAACAGCAGGCCGATGCCCCCCTCACCCTGGACCAGACTGCGCAGGGCGGAATGGGAGAGTCCGACCATGGGGGCCAGCGCAATCGGGGGGGAAATCTCCACGCCACGGACAACCAGTTTATCTTTAAATAGCATATGTCGGGCCATGATTTACAAGAAATCAATCGGTATTAATTATGCGAGGCAATGATGCTGTTGAAGGCCGTATCCTCAATTTTTTTGGTAAGCTTGATATGAACAGTGAATTCTGAAAATATCTCGTTCTGGGGCCTGACCCCGACGATAAGCCCGCTGCATTCCGTTACGATCTCGCCTTCACTCCCCTGAATTTCTGAAATAATCTGTCTGCCGAGAAGCAGTTTTGCATTATTGCGGCTGGATATCTTGATCGTAAAGGCCAGGCCGTTGCGGCAAATGTCGATCAGTTCTCCTCTGAAATTTCTTTTGCCTTTGTTGCCATAATGGTCCAAGAGGACGTTACGGGTATAAAGGGTTACCGAATAACGCGGACATTCCCGCCGCTCATCGCCTGACATCTTCAAGAGTTCGGGAACTTTTGCGAATTTACGACAATAATGCTGCAGGGTGGGCTCAATCCCCTGAAATTCCTTAGTTATGGTCAATAGTTGGGCGTGATCAAGGACCTGCATCTGAACATCGGAAAGCGCCCTGAGAGTCACGGTCCAGACCGACGGAGCAAAAAACTGTTCACTGCCGAGAATGTTGCCGGGTCCTATTCGTTTCAAGAAGCTTTCACTGCCGCCGGACAGACAGGTGAGACCAACCTGTCCGGAGTTTATGAAATAGAGGCTGGCGTCCGTTTCGCCCGCCTGGACGATAATCTCGCCCTTCCGGTAATCTTCCTGACGCAGGACATAATAAAGGGCATTGAGTTCTTCCGTGGTCATTTCGTCGTAGAGCTCACTCCAGATCTCAACATGGTGACTGGGGATCAAAGTGGTTTTATGCTCTTCAATCAACTCCCCGAGTTCCAGTACCTCGTTCAGGGCCATGGGATTTATTTCCAGCAGCCTGTCCCGCAGTTTTTCGGCGACTTCAAAATCCTTGTCCCGCGCCGCCGCGCACGCCTTCTCATAAAGCAGCTCCCCGACGCCTTGCATATCCCCGAGACTGATGAGTTTGCGAAGTTGTTCCTCGATCTGGGCAATCCTGTTCAGGGCAAGCTGGGACTGCTTCGGATCGTTATAAAACGATACCATCTCCGGCAGGCCGTCGATTCGTTGCTGATGGTGTCGAAGGTGCGGCACCAGGACTTTCCGGGCTTCCTCGATCTGCAGCAGTATCTGATCGTTTCCAGGCCCCTGAGCATATTGCGCCTGCAGCCTTTCCAGCAGATCGAGACTTTTTCTGCAGGGGAAGGTCCGCAATGTGGCGATAATGGTATTGATCAGTAAATTTCCAGAGCGTGAAAAGCCGCTTCTTGCTTCCGCCAGTTCGCACAGTGCATCGAGTATCGTTTGTTCTCTTTTGCCGTGATCGGCGAGCAACCTGACAATATATGCCTTCAAATCGTCATTGACCGCGCCGAGGCCTTCCAGCAACCGATGGGTCGCGGCCTCGCCACCGATTATTACCACATAACGGATCATTTCGTGCTGGACGCGCTTATCCTTATGATGAAAATATTTCCTTATCAATGGGTAGCAGGAATCGTCGCGAATTTCCGAAAGGACGGCAATGACATTTCTGACAATTGCCCATGGCGGCTCTTTTTTCAGACACTCCTCAAGAAACGGCACGGCCCGCGTCCCGAAAGCCGGCAAGAGATTTATCAGCATCAGCCGATCCTGTCTCTTCGAACTCTGAATGAGCCGGTGGAAGAGATACTTGGCAGCTTTGGCCTCAAACACCAGGAGAAGTTTGCGAAGAAGCTGCTGGCTATCGTCTTCCAACAGGTAGCTGTTGGTCAAATGCCCAAGTGTTGCCTTGGTGGCAAGTCTGTCCAAGGTCTTGCTGATCACGCTTCTGACCGCCGCGCCCTTTGCAAGGCTATGGGTTTGAATTCGATGAAAAAGGGAGAGAACCCTTTCCCCCTCCTGCCAGGAGGACCGTGCCAGAAGCCAAGCCGCAAACCTCTCCATCCGTTTGACAAGAACCGCCAGCCCGGGCAGTAATTCCGTTTCATGCTCCAGCCATTTGCAGAAACAGTTCACCAGGAGAAAGACACCACCCTGGTCATCGTGCTGCAAAAAATTTTCCCCGGCATGCGATAAAACCGCCAAAGCCCTTTCCCTGGTATTGAGATCTGGACTTATGGCGGCTTCACCGAGGCCGATCAAAAGTTTTGTTTTGAACTCCCGGTCTTCTTCCGGATCCAGCAACAGGTAGTCGACCAGCCCCTGCACGAATTCATCGCTTTTGAGAACCTGGATATTTCCGAGGGAAAGTTCGGCGAAACCGTGTTCAAGCCGCAGATTTCTCCTCTTTTCTTCTGATAACGAAAATTTCTGTTTAACGGTTTCAATTATTTTAACCGGTGATCCTGGCTTGTTTTCCATCAGATAGCCCTATAAAGAACAACTAACACGAAGACTTCCGGTGCTCCCGGCCACAAAAAATTCTCGGCGCACTCCCTATCGATAAAATTCCTTTTAACGCCCCTACAGGGGGAGCATAAGCACTCTCACGAAATTCCTTTAAGAATACAAGAAAAGAATTGCCGAGGTACTCATGATTATTACCCTATATCACTTGCGAATGGCAAAGATTACAGCTTCGCGAAAGGAAGCATTTCTTTAGCGAAAAGACTGTCCCGCCCGCCAACGGTGTTTGACACCCGGCAGCGAAACCGGTATACACATCTCAATCGAGATATTGTATATTATTTCCCCCGGGGCAACCAGGGACTGCTCTCTCTCCCTTCCGCAGACCACACCTAAAATATAATTCACAGCCAGAGAAAAGTATGTTCAGATCAGGAATATTCCTCTTTTTTTGTTTAACCGCGATGATGCTGCCGCTATCCCCCCAGCCTGCCGCCGCTCTTTCTGATCAGAATAACACCAGATACATCTCCGACGTTCTTAAAATCAACATCAAGAATACTATTGAAAAACCCTATGAAGCGGTGGCCGCTGTTCAGTCCGATGATCCGGTGCAGATCATTGAGGAACAGGGCAATTACCTGAAAATCGAAACAGTGGACGGCAAACAGGGCTGGATTGCCAGACATTATGTCAAAAATGAGCTTCCCAAAACACTCCTGATCAAAAAACTCAAACAGGCGGTTGCTGATCTGCAAGGGCAACTCTCGGCAAATCCGGCAGCGGCAGCCCAGATAGCCACATCAGGGGGAACTCCAGAGAAAGGTGATGCATGCCCTGAACTTCAACAAAAATTGAGCGATGCGGAAAAGCGTATAACCCTGCGGGTGGAGAACCAACAAGAACACGCACCCTCTCCCCCCGCGGTTGCCGCGCCGTCAACCGCCATATCCCCGGAGGACCTTGCCTTTATTGAACAATTTGAACAGACTCCGGAAAACTTTTCACTGCTCATCACCGAATATCAAAAGCGCGGCAGACAGATCGCCGAACTGCAAAAGACTCTCGCTGAAAAAGAGAACCGTACACGGTTTCTGTGGTTCGGAGCGGGGGCGGCGGTTTTCCTTGGTGGCCTGCTTATGGGAAAAACCACCATCCGCAAGAAGAGTAAAATGATGTATTAGCGCCTTGGAAATTCAATGGTTGTATTTTCTCCTAAACTACTCTAGATTTCGTAGCCTTTAGTCGCACCGGAAGGTATATGCAGCCTGGCCCGAAAATACCTTCAGATCCCCCCCTTTTAGACGGACACCATGACCCGCCATGCACAATAGCAGAATAGTTATAACAGGCATCGGGCTTGCCGCCCCGAACGCATCGAATATCGAAGAATTCCGGCAAAAACTGATCAACGGCGTCAGTGAAATTCAAAGCATCGAGCTCAGATATTTCGGTAAGGCGCCAGCCGGCATCTGCACCTTTCCCGAAACCCTTTACCGCAAGAAAAAAGAGAACAAGAAAGGGACCCGGGCCGGCTGCCTGGGGGTGTACAGCGCCAATGAAGCGCTGCGCAACGGCGGACTCGACCTCACGATCTATGACCCTTCACGAGTAGGGGTCTATATCGGCCTGACCGAGCATGGCACCGTCGAAACCGAGAACGAAGTTTACAACATCAGTAAGTACAACTACGATATCAACTATTGGACGCACCATCACAACCCGCGGACGGTACTCAACAACCCGGCCGGCGAGATTACCATGAACCTCGGGATAACCGGGCCGC
The DNA here is from genome assembly GCA_038224105.1 of Desulfobulbales bacterium. Classification (GTDB taxonomy): domain Bacteria; phylum Desulfobacterota; class Desulfobulbia; order Desulfobulbales; family Desulfocapsaceae; genus Desulforhopalus_A. Next base: position 29,563 of record JBBRGP010000002.1, read on the forward strand.
ACTACGTGATAGGCGCCGCCTGCGCCGCTGGCAACGCCTCCCTGATCCAAGCGGTGCAGATGATGAGACTCGGGGAAGTCGATATGGCCCTTGCCGGAGGGATCTCCGAATCGGTTGGATCCTTCGGCATTTTTGCAAGTTTTAAGGCGCAGGGTGCCCTGGGCGAAGCCGATGATCCAAGGATGGCATCCCGACCCTTCGACATCGATCGCAACGGTATCGTCATATCCGAGGGGGCCTGCATCTATGTGCTCGAACACCTCGACAAGGCAAGGGCCAGAGGCGCTCATATCTACGGCGAGGTCGTCGGCTACGCGATGAACTCCGATGCCAAGGATTTTGTCCTGCCCTACGGCAAACGGCAGGCGGAATGCATGCGTCTCGCCCTGCAGCGGGCCAATCTCCGGGCCGACGAAATTGATCTGATCAATACCCACGCCACCGGCACCAGACAAGGGGACGTTGAAGAGTGCAAAGCCATCCGCGAGGTATTTGTCAGCTGCCCGTCGACCTATATCAACAATACCAAGAGCA
>JBBRGP010000003.1:0-28390 GCA_038224105.1 Desulfobulbales bacterium
GTCTCCACCCGTCGCTGGAAGGCGGGCAAGGAACTCTTTCTCCGTTTTCCTGAATTCACCGATACCGCGCCGATCCGGGCGCAGATCCGGACCGTGGTAGAGTGGGGGAAAGGACGGCAGATGCCCGGCATCGGCGTTTTATTTCGAGACCTGTCACCAGCCCAGGCCGTCGAGATCAAAGAGATTTGGCGGCTGGCCGAGCGCCGCTGATTGCCGTGGGAGCAGGCGGTTGGAGGGACTTCCTTACCAGTGATTACGGCCTGAATCGGAGGGGGCTTTTTATATCGCCTGCACGGTGGAAAAAGACAGGATTGGTGGCGAGAAGTTCAAAACCCTCGGCGTCATTGGCGGCGGAAAGGATCAGGTAACCGTCCTCTTTGAGCACCCGTTTCATGGTGGCAAGGATGTACGGTTTGTCGTCCACCAGCAGAAGGATCCTGGCCGGATGACTTTTGCCTGCCCTGGGGAATTGGAGCCGTTGCCCCCCGCCGCCAGAAGTTGCTGAAAATCGCCCTGGGGCAGCGGCCTGCTGAAATAAAAACCCTGCATGTCGTCACAGCCGTGGGCTCTCAGATAGCCGAGTTACCCTTCGGTTTCAATCCCTTCGGCGAGCACCCGGAGACTGAGGTCATGGCCCAGGGGAGAATTGACACGTTTTCTTTCATTGTCTTTTCCTCTGCGTCACTCGCGCCTCAGGACTGTCGTTCGGTCATGATGATGCTCTGCCGGCTCCTCGCGGCTATCGAATCATTCATTGCTTGCCGCTGCAACATTTTGAAATACCGCTCATCCGGATTTACCTTCACACAAAAGTATATCGTTTCCAACGGTTGGTAGCAAATATCGATAAAGAAAAGAATTCGAGGCGTCGCCTGATCTGGCGAAATCAGTCGTTGCCTCGACGTAGAGCATGATCTTTGAGGGGAAAAGGATGGATGGGGTGAGAGGGGGTCGGCAGGGCCATTGGTCGATGATCCTGCCGGGAGGTGGTCACCAACCCTTGGTGGAGATGATCTTATTAATCATTTCCTCGTTTTTCTTTTCGATGATCAACATTTTTTGGGCCTGGGCGGCATGGATTTTTTCCGTCAGTGCGTTCAGGTCGGCCGGTTTTTCAAGGAGATCGAGGGCGCCGAGTTTCATGGCCTCGATGCCCTGCTTGATGGTGGCATGGCCGGTAAGGAGAATCACCGCCAGATCGGGATTTTTCTCCTTGAGGAGTTTCAAGGCTTCGATGCCGTCCATTTCCGGCATCATCAGATCGAGGATCACCGCGTCGAAGTTCCCCGCTGTCACCTTTTCCAAACCCTCTTTGGCCGAGGCGGCGGTTGATACCTGCATATTCCTGGCTTCCATTCTCTCGGACATAACGGTCAGAAAATCCTGTTCGTCATCGATCAGCAAAATTTTTTCAGACATGGCATTCTCCTTTTAGCAGCTTAGGCGCAGGACCAGTGCCTTGCCGGGCACGTCGGCGACCAATTCCGCCCCCAGGGCCATAAGGAGCGGTTCATAGCCCACCGGCATCCTGGCGGCAAAATCGCCGGCAAGGCCGTCAATTCCGGCGATGTGCAGGCAGACGGCGGAATCCGTTTGTACCGGAGAGAGGGTCAGGGTGCCGCCGGCGCCGGTTGCCGCAAAGGCGAATTCCAGGCAGAGCCAGATCAGGTTTTCCAGGAGAAACGGATTGGTGGTAAAGATCACCGGACTTCGGGGCGGTTCGACCTCTATGACGAGCTTGCGCATCGCCGCTGGCCGCCCGGCAAGATTGCCGATCAGCCCGGCCAGGTCATGGAGATCGATCTGGCCGGAAAAATTGTCGACGCTGTGGGCGAAGCGGCTCATATTTTTGAGTATCCCGTCGGCCCGATGAATCTGTTTGGTGAATTGCCGGCAGGCCTTGTTCAGCCGTTCCGGGTCGATGGCCTTGCCCCGCTGGGCGGCGAAGGTCAGATCTTCGAGGAGTCCGGCATTCTCGTTGATAATCGCCAGGATATTCTTCATCTCATGGGCGATCGAGGCGGAAACCTTGCCGAAAAAGCGCAATCCGGCTTCGCCGATGGCGTCGTACTGGATATCCTTGTCGTCGCTGTTCATATCTGCACCGCCTCGTTCATTTTGGCAATGAGGATGTCTATATTTACCGGTTTGACGAGGTAGCCGGCTGATGCCGAAGAGCCGGCCACATAGTCGGCTTCCGAGCCATGGCCGGTGAGAAAGATAAATCGCAGGTCCTTCTGGAGCTTCTCCAGCAAGCCCTTCAGTTCAAGTCCGCCGGTACCTGGCATCTTCATATCCAGAACAGCCACATCATAGATATTATTTTCCGCCAGAGCCAGGGCGTCATGGGCCCGTATCGCATAATCGACCTTAAAGCCCCGGATGGTTAACCGTTCGGCGAGGGTGGTGACAAATTCCGTTTCGTCGTCTACCAGTAAGACACGCATTGTTTATTTCTCCGCTGATTTTTGAGGAGGATGGAAAGGCAGGGTAACGGTGAACGTGGTGCCCTCTCCCAGTCGGCTTGTAACGTTAATCTTGCCGCCCAGTTCCTGGATCAGCCCGTAGGTGATCGACAGGCCGAGACCGGTGCCGCCAACTTTGGTTTTCGTGGAAAAAAACGGTTCGAAGATCTTACCGAGATCGGACTCCGTCATGCCGCAGCCGTTGTCAGTGATTTTCGCGACAAGGCCGCTCTCCTCTTCCCGGCGCACGCTGATATCGAGGCGGCCGCCGACACTCATGGCAGCGAAGGCGTTGTTGATGATGTTCAGGAAGATCTGTTGGAGTTTTCCGCGATCGCTCTGAAATTCGGGGATCTTGTCGGCCACATCGATATTGACGGTGATATTGCGGTATTCCGCCTCCTTGTGGAGGAAGTCAAGGACCTCGGTGATAACATCGCCGATTCTGATGGTCTCGATGGCGCTGTCGATATGGCGGGCGAAGCTGAGCAGCCGTTTGGTGATGGTGCCGCACCTCTCGACCGAGGCCAGCACCGAGTCGAGCTGCTCGATGATCCTGGAATTCTGGGTGCAGGTGTTGGTATAGGTGAAGATATCCTTGATCAGACCGGCCTTTTCGTTGATGATCGCCAGCGGATTGTTGATCTCATGGGCGACGCCGGCGGCCAGCCGGCCTATCGACGCCAGTTTGTTGGAATATTCCATCTCGTGCAGGGTGCTGAGGCGGCGCTGGTCAAGGAGATACATGTTGTTGACCATGTAGGTCGAGAATCCAAGAATGGCCAGGAGAATGACGGTGATGCTGACCACCAGGAAGCCGATGAGCTTGACCCGGGTTGCCCGCCACGGTTTCATCAGTTCGTCCTTTTTTTTAACGATGATGAGAATATACGGTGAATCGGTGATGTAGGCGGAACAGATGATCAGATCCTCACCAGCGGTGTTGCGCTCTTCCCGGATCTCGGTATGATCCGAATACTCGGGAACGGTGTACGGCATCTTTTCAAAAAACTTGTCGTGGAACAGGGTCGGGGTTTGAATGATTCCGTCACGATTGATCAAAAAGGCATCGCCGCGAGCGCTCAGTTCTAAGGTGCCCAGCAGTTCATTGAAGCGGGTGGTGTCGATGGCCGCCCGCAGCACATAAAAGGAGTCATCGGCGAGGGAGTATTTTACGGCAATGACCAGGTGGGGGACATTGCGGAAGCCGAGAAAAACCTCGCTGACGTGCAGCCCTTTTTCGGAGATCTCCTTAAACCATGGCTGCTGGCTGTAATCTTTGCCCTCCAGGGAGTAGGGTCCGACATAGTTCTGCTGCACCCCGTTGTGGTCGATCACTCCGAGGTCGACGAAACCCTTGAAACTGTCGCGAAGATTGATGAGAATGGCGTTCAGCTTTTTGGTCTCCCGCAGTTCAGCCAGGCTATTGTCCCGGACGATGAAAGACAGGGCGGACAGCCGTTCGCTCAGGAAAAAAGAGATCGAACGTTTGGCGTTCGAGCCGATGCGCAGCGTCCGCAGCAGATTCTCCGATTCGATCGATTTCTGGGTATAGTTATAATCGATGGTGGTGATGAAGATGAGGGGCAGGAGGGTGACCAGCGAGGTCAGCAGCACCGCCATTTTCCAGATGCGCCGAAAATTGAACATCTGGCGGAAGGGACCGGTCGATGATTCGCTGTTGTGCCAAAATTCCGGTTTCAACTGATTGAGTATCGACATAACCGCCTCAAGGACATAGGGGTGGCGGGACAGGCGTGCTGCCGGTGTCCCGCCCATGGCATCATGCTCAGTGCTTTTTGCCTCGAACCCGCTCGTTGGCCTTCATCAGGGTCTGGCTGAGCAACTGGATATCTACGGGTTTCTGGAGGAAGGCGAAGGCGCCCAGCTCCATGCAGAGATCCTTATCCTTTTCGGTGCCGTGGCCGGTGAGAACAATGACCTCGATATCCGGGTTGGTTGCTTTCACCTGGCGCAGCACCTCGATGCCGTCGATGCCCGGCATTCTCAGGTCGAGGATCATCACCTCGGGTTCCTCGTCGGCGATCATGGTCAGGGCCGATTCCCCGTCATAGGCCACGGCTGAGCCCATATCCCGCATGATCAGCCGTTCGGACAGGGTCTGGATGAAATCCCGCTCGTCATCGACCAGCAAGACCTTCGACGGCATCTCAAAATCATAGCGGCGGTAAATGTCGGGCTGATGAAAACCCTCGCCGATGCGGGTGGCAATCGACAGCACCCCCGGCACCTTCTCGACGATGGACTTGAGGTCTTCCTCAAGGCGGGCAAGCATCAGCACATTTTTATTGATAATCAGGGTGATCGCTCCCTTATGGGCATCGACCAGGACGTTATGCCCTTCCTGGGCGAGTTTTACCTCGACCTCGGAGGCCAGGAGGAAGTCGAGCAAAGCGGCCTGGGAGTGGGCGGTTTTTGCGACCACGTCGCTTTCGGCCTTTTCCAGGATCAGGGTGGCGGCGGCCGTAACGGTGGTCTTATCCATCGGCACCACGATATCGTAAAGTTGCGCCGCCCAAGGGTCTTCGCCCCGGTTCAGCATCTTCAGCCAGGCGGCGAGATCCTCGTCCTGCTGGCGGATCTGGTGCAGGGCGTTCTTTTCGGCGATTCCTTCCCGCTGCATGGCTTCAGTGATGCGAAATTTCAGGTCGGCGACCAGGCAGACCCGCAGAACATGGCTGATCTTGTCCGGGATGAGAAAACTGATGGGGCCGGTGATCAGCAGCCGGTCGTCGGCCATGAGTTTGGCGAGGGCCAGGCGCAGATGCGCCACCGCTCGTTCTTTTTCATGGGTAAAGCGATTGAAGACGGAGATTTTGGCGGAAAAGGCCCCGAAGATTTTGCTTTCGTTCATTCCCGAGCTTGCCGTTGCTTCGGCAATAATGTCCCGCCGGTCGATCGCCTTGAATCCGGAAGTGGCGGTGAGTTCCTTGATAACCGACGATTTATTGCTGAACGCGGCTCCGACTATTGTAATAACAGACATAGCATCTCCTTTCTTGGCTGGCTATTTAAGAAATATAGCACACATTGGTAAGCGGGCACTGATTTTCTTCGGATTTCTTATGAGCCGTCTCATGAACCGCGCAGATCGCCTTTTCCATGGTCGAATAGATATGGTCCCGGCCGATCTTTTCAATCAGATGGGTTCTCTCGAGAACCGCCATGACCGATTCGTTCACCCCGCTGAAGGAGATGTCCAGTCCGGCGCTGCGGACGGTGGATACCACCAGCGACAGCACCTCCTCCCCGGAGGCATCGATGTCGTTCATACCATTGGCGACGATAACGATGTGTTTCAGGCTTTTTTTGTTCAGCATCCGGTCGGTTATCTGGTCTTCGAGAAAACTGGCATTGGCGAAAAAAAGCGGCCCTTCGAAACGGATCATGTCGATGTGTTGGCATTCCCTGAGGCCATGGGTGACGGAATTCTTCAGCGAATCGTCGTCATGCCGGGAAAGGGTCGAGACATTCGGCCGCATGCTTTTGTAAAGAAAGACCGCGAGAGAGAGAAACACCCCGATCATGATGCCCTTGTCGAGATGCGGGGCAAAGGCGAGAGTCATGAGGAAGGAAAAGATCGAGATTATCCCGTCATATTTTTTTGCTTTCCAGGCATGAATAAAACCTGAGGCGTTGATCAGGCCGATGACCGCCATCATGATAACCGCCGCTAACACCGATTGGGGCAGATGGTAGAGAAGCGGGGTGAAGAACAGCAGCACCAGCCCGACGGTGAGGCTGGTAAAGAGGCTGGACAGGCCACTGACCGCGCCGGCCTGGAGGTTTACCGCCGACCGGGAGAAGGAACCGGAGCCGGGATAAGCGTTGGTCATCGAGCCGATAATGTTGGCCAGCCCCTGGCCGATCAGTTCCTGATTGGGGTCGAGCCGCTGGCCGGTTTTGGCGGCCATGGCCTTGGCGATCGAGATCGCCTCCATGAAGCCGAGCAGTGAGATGATGATCGCGCTTGACAGCAGATGAGATATCGCCCGCATGTCAAGCGGCGGAACTGAAAGTGATGGCAGACCCTTGGGGATCTCGCCGACCACCGCCCCACCGCCCATCATCGTCAGTTCCTCCGTTTTCAGGGCTTTGTTGCCTACCTTCAGCCGCCAGGTCCGGCCGTCGTCCTGGGCTCCTGCCGGTAGTTCGCCCATGGCATAGAAAGTCAGCTGACCACCTTCTTTAGCCACGGCCTTGAGGAAGACATCCCGCAGTTCCTTGCGCAGTTCGGCGCCCTTGGTACTCAGCTCTTCAAGGCCGTACTGGATTGTCTTGACTTGGTGATCGGCTTTCAGCACGGCCATGGCATCGTGGGACTGTTTTGCCTCATCCAGCAGTTTGCCGGCCTCGGTCTGTTGTTTCTCCAACTCCGGTTTGGCCTTCATCGCCGCATTAAAGGAGACAATCAGCTCGCGGGTCTTATCGGACTGGATGGTGTCGATGGTCGCTTTTGTGTCGTGCTGGAAACCGATGGCCCAGGAAATGACGGTGGTCAGGGCCACCGCCACCAGGACATTCGGCACCTTCGGCGCCATTTTTTTCAGGGCGAACATCAGGATAAAGGCGCTGATGCCGATGAAAAAGGTCGGCCAGTGGGTGTAGTGCACCGCAGCCTTGCAGACCTCGATAATGGTTTCATAGTGGTGTGCCTTGCCGTCGACATAGACCCCAAACATCTTCTCGAGCTGCGAGGTGGCGATGATGATCGCCCCGGCATTGGTAAAGCCGTTGACCACCGGATGGGAGAGAAAGTTGACGACCAGACCGAGGCGGAGTACGCCGAGCAGGAACTGGAAGGTCCCAACGATCAGCGACAGCAGCAGGGCATAGGCGATGTAGCCTTCACTGCCGGCCGTTGCCAAAGGCGCCAGCGAGGCGGCGGTCATCAGGGAAACGACGGCCACCGGCCCGGTCGCCAACTGCCGGCTGGAACCGAACAGCGCCGCAACCATCGGCGGCAGAAAGGCCGCATACAGGCCGTAATACGAGGGCATCCCGGCCAATTGGGCATAGGCCATCGACTGCGGGATAAGGACCAGGGCGACTGTCAGTCCGGCGATAAAGTCCTGCCGGAAGCTGTTCGTATTGTAGCCCTTCAACCAACCGAGAAACGGAAAGATTTTTGTCAGCATTCACTCCACCTTTTCATTGTTTGTTTTCCACCATTCTCCGGCAGGACGCCAGCAATTCGCTGTAAAGCGTGCCCGCATTATATAAATTATTATTTTCCAACTGGATAATTCCATCAACCATGGCCAGGATGACCAGGGCGGTCTTCTTGGGCGACAGGGGTCCGATCGAACCATCCTGCTGGCCGATGGTCAGGGCTTTTTCGAAAATCTCTACTAGGCAGGTATAGACTACTTCGAGATGTTGGCGGCAGACCGGGTTTACCGCCGCCAGTTCGTGGGTATAATGACGGCGCAGGAGGAGGAACCATTCTTTCTTGGTTTCGGCGAGATGGAGGTGGTAGGCGATCGCCCCGAGCAGCCGTTCCAGGCCGGAGGGGAAGTGCTCTTCCTGGAAATAGAGGGAGAAGGCCTGGATCAGCCCGGTTTTGACGTTCTCGAGGACCGAGATGAACAGTTCTTCTTTGGTCTTGAAATGATAGAAGATCGTCGCGCCGGCGATGTCGGTGAGGCTGGCCACCTCGGTCATCGAGGTATTGGTAAAGCCTTTGGTGGCAAACAAGATGGTGGCCGTATCGATAATGGCATTTTTTTTGGATTTCTTTGGCATCCGTCTTTTCCTGGTCCTGGTGTCCATCCGAAACTGACTGATCAATCAGTTAGTACAATATCGAAAAAAAACAGTCAAGGAAAAATCGTCGCCGCCATTAAATGGTTGTGGAAGGGGGCAACCGCTAAAAAAAGGCAGAGATATTGGCTGTTAAGGAGGGGCAAAAGCAGTGGTCGGGCGGGCGGCGGACGCGGGATCGGGTCAGAAAACCGGCAGTACGACGCTGCCGGTTATTGGGAAAAAGTCCGGATCGCCTACTTGGTCTCGTAGCTGTCCTCGATCCGGTCCTGGAGGACGGTCATGGTCTGCGGCGCCGGTCTGGTGGTGCTGAATGTATCCCGGGCCTGGCCCCGGCATTTCGGGCAGGCATTGAACGGCACGGTGAAGGCGTGGATATGCCGGTTATGGCCGGTGGCTTTAACTTCGGTATAACCGGGGCAGGCCGGGCAGAGGTGGTAGCTGGTGTTCTCCTGGACATGAAAGCCGGTGGTGTCGTAGAAGATATTTTTTTGCTTGGTGACGATTCGCTGTTGCAGGGCTTCCTGTTTTTTTGCGCCGCGGGCGGTGAAGACTCCGAGGGCCTTGGCGCAGAGCGCCTCGATGTAACGGGTCATCTCCGCCGGCTGGGTGAAACGGCGCGGATCGTAGTCGGGTTCCCGGACATGGGAGAAATCCATACCGGCCATGGCCAGGATTATGCCGAGATTGGTGTAGGGCAATGCCCCTTCGATCGAATAGCCGCCTTCCAGTACGCAGATATCAGGGTTCAGCAGCCGGTTGAGCCGGGCGTAGCCCTGGGCGGTGAAGTTCATGTTGGTTATTGGATCGGTATAATGGTTGTCCTGGCCGGCGGAATTGATGATCAGTTCCGGCGCGAATTGGTCGAGCACCGGCATGACCACCCGTTCCATGACCATGTCGAAGCCTTCCTCCCCGGTTTTCGGTGGCAGTGGAATATTGATGGTGTAGCCTTCGGCCGCCGGTCCGCCCGACTCGTGGAGGAAGCCGCTGCCCGGATAGAGGGTTCTGCCGTCTTGATGCAGGGAGATGAAAAGGGTGTCGGGATCGTTATAGAAAATATCCTGGGTGCCGTCGCCGTGATGACAATCGGTATCGACGATGGCGATTTTCCGTACCCCGTAGTGGCGGCGGATATACTCAACCATGATCGCCTCGATATTGATGACGCAGAAACCACGATCGCCAAAGACCGTCTGCATCGCGTGATGACCGGGCGGGCGGACGATGGCAAAGGCCTTTTCCGTCTCTTTTTCCATGACTGCCCGGGCGGCGCGAAGGGTGCCGCCGGCCGAGATCAGATGGGATTCGGAGAGCAGTTTTTCCGCCGAGGGAACACAGAAATGGACCCGGTTGACATCAGCCAGACTCGCCAGTTCGGGATTGTAAAAAACGATATTCTCAACATCCTCAAGACCTTCTTCGATAAGTTGATCTCTGGTGTAGAGGAGGCGCTCCTCCCGCTCCGGATGGTTGGGGCTGATGCACCAGTCAAAGGCCGGAAAGAGGATGAGGGCGGTTTTGTGCAGGGCGCTGGGCATATATGATGACATGAAAATCTCCTCAGATGATGGCAAGGCCGGGCCTGATCTGGGCCTTGAGGGTCAGGATTTTCCCCGAGGTGGAGAAGCCGCGGACGACATTCATTTCCAGGCGCTCGAGGAAATCAATCTCCGGGCATCCCTTCATGCCCATCTCCTGGAGCATCCCGGCAATCGCTTCCTGCAGTCGCTTTTCCGCGTCGGCCATGGCAAAACGGGTCGGAATGGTTTCGACACAGGAGATTTCCGGGATGCTCAGTTGTCCGTCGACGGTATCGGCATAGAGTGTTGCCTGGACGGTCAGGCGGGCCCGGGCCGCGCCGATGGCGTTGGCCACCTCGTAGTGAGCGGGAACGGTGCAGGGCAGGTGCAATGCGGCTTCAAGAAAGCTCTGGAGGGCGGCCGCCGGGCCGCCGATGGCGACAATTTCCTTCGGGCTGATCCGTCGGCGATGGAGAAGTGCGGCAACGGTATATACCGGTCTGCTGAAAACCTCCTCGATCATCGCCGCTACCGCCAACCGGATATGTTCGACGAAGGTTTCGAGGAGCGCGGCGGCGGTTGCCTCCGGGGCCTGCCCGGGGCGAAGGGCGATCATGGCGGCGGTGGCCTTGGCCGGCGACCCGAGGGAGAGCTTGCCGAGGACCACCATGGCGTCGGTCGGGGTAGGTGCCGAGCCACCCTCGGCCATCGACGGGCCTTGACGGTCGGGGCCGATTCGAAAGGCGCCGTCGCTCCAGGTGACCCGGCTGTCGCCGCCGAGACCGATGCTCGTGGTTTTGAGCGCCCGGATCAGGGTGGGGCGGCCGGCAATGTCGATGCCATAGGGCTCGAGAAGGGGGGCACCATCGACCAGCAGGGCGATGTCGGTGGTGGTGCCGCCGATATCGAGGAGAATGGCGTCGCTGCTGGGGGCTCCGAGGGCCAGACAGCCCATGAGGCTTGCCGAGGGTCCCGAGTGAATGCTTTCGCAGGGAAATTCACTGGCCCTGGCAAAGGGGATGGTGCCGCCGTCGGCCTTGAGGATATGGCAGGGGCAGGTGATGCCGAGATGATCGAGGCCCTGTTCTAAAGCGGCCTTGAACCGGGCGAACTGTGAGGAGAGCGCCCCATTCAGCCAGGTTGAGTAAACCCGGCGGGGAAAATTGGGCAGACCGGAAATGCGGTGGCCCATGCTGACATGGGCAAACCGCCCGGCCAATTGCCCTGCCATCTGCAGTTCATGGCGGTTGTTGCGATGGGAGAATTTGGTGACGATGCCGATCGAATCGATGCCCTGTCGCTGCATGGCGGCGGCGGCATCGGCAACCTTGCCGGGATCGGGGTCGCAGATGATATGACCGCGGTGGTCGATCGCCCCGTCAAGGAACCAGGTCGGGCAGCTCCTGGCAAAAAAATCGGGATTCATGCCCGGTCCGGCCTGGATCAGCATCCCGACCGGATCGAGGGAGCCGGTGACAATGGCATTGGTACAGAGGGTGCTGCTCAGTTGGATCCGCTTCAGCCGGCCGCGGTCCGCCGGCACCAGCTTCTGCAGGAGGGTGATGATGACCTCGCTCAAGTGTCGTTCGTCGACACCAACTTTTTGCTTGGCCACCAGCCTGTCGCCATCAAGGAGCGCACCATCGGCATGGGTTCCTCCGATATCTATCCCGATAATCATCACCGCACCTTCCTTGCTCTGAGGTCCCTCGGAAAAAACCACTGCCGTTCATCATAGCGCAGCGGCATGATTTGTCATCGAAAAACCATCGGGGTCAGAGACTTTCGGCGATTATTCGGGTATCCCAGTCAGGGGGGTGACGGGCGGTTTTACGCCGTTGTAAAAAAAACGGCCGATTTTTCTTTCGGTACCCCCCTGCGCCCTGCATCTTCTGTTTACCCAGTTTTTTCCTTGGCATCCTTTGTTTTTGGTTCTTATAGTGTGTCTCACCTTTTAGCCATCACCTTCACCGATAACCAAAGATGCCGGCTTCCATAACGAAACAGATTAAAGAGTTCTTCGCGGCCGCGGTTCAGCCGTTCAGCTATAATCTCCGGCGTAACACCTATATCTGGTTTGGGATCCTCTGGGGGCTGCCGATTCCTCTTGTTACCGTGCTGTTGCATGGCCATTTACTCTCGGCCGCCGGTATTGCCTGGACATATGGTGGAGTTATGACCACCCCCCTGCAATGGTTGTTTCTCGCCCATCCGTTGATGTTCGGCATGGTTTTCGGCATTCTCGGCACGATCAGAAACGACAAGGAGAGAAAAATCAAGGAAATGGTCGGGAAACTCGAGGAAATGTCGATCCATGACCCGCTCACCGGCCTGAAGAACCGCCGCTATTTTGCCCACATCTTTCATGATGAATGCGCCAGCAGCCTGCGGCGACGGGAGGCCCTCACCCTGCTGTTCCTCGATCTCGATCACTTCAAAAAGGTCAATGACAACCATGGCCATCATTTCGGTGACCTGGCGCTGAAGGAAACCAGCCGCTATCTCAAAGAGCAGTGCCGGCCCTATGACACCGTAGTTCGCTGGGGCGGTGAGGAATTTATCATCCTCCTCAGGGCGACCGACGAACCGGCCGCCATCTCCTTTTCCGAACGGATCAGGGAAGGGGTTCAGACCGAGGTGACGTCGGAACTGCCGTTCTCGCTGACCATTTCCATCGGCCTTGCCCAATACCAGGACAACGACACCCTCGAGACCTTGATCGGCCGTGCCGATCAGGCCCTATATCATGCCAAGCAGACCGGTCGCAACCAGGTCGTTCCCTGGAGCAAGTTGTCTTCCAAGGCCGGGAACTGACAGGCCGCGGGTCCATTGAGAAGGCTGCCCGTTTCTTCAACTCCTCAGCGTCTCCCTTGACCGGAAAAATCAGCTGCTGATCAGCAGAATCTGGAGATCCATGACGTTGGTACGGGTTGGGCCGGTAATGAACAGATCGCCCAATGGCTTGAAAAAATTGTAGGAATCGTTATCGGCAAGGTGTTGTGCCGGGGCGATGCCGAGGGCTTCGGCCCGGGCGATGGTTGAGCCATCGGCAAAGGCGCCGGCTGCATCGGTCGGTCCGTCGGTGCCGTCGGTGCCGGCGGAAAGCAGCAGGATACCGGGGCTGCCGGCGAGGGCGATGGCGGCGGCCAGGGCAAATTCCGTATTCCGGCCGCCCAGGCCTTTGCCGGTGAGGGTGACGGTGGTTTCCCCGCCCGTAAGCAGGCAGGCGGGGGGAGATACCGGTCGCCCATATCGGCGGGCCTCCGCGGCAATGCTCGACACGACCCGGGCCGCTTCTTTTGCCTCGCCCTGAAGCATCGAGGTCAGCACCAGCGGCCGAAAGCCCTGTTCCCTGGCCTTATCCGCCGCGGCACCGAGGGCGTCGGCAAGGGAGCCGATGATATGATTGCGAACCCTGGCAAAAACCGGATCGCCCGGTTTGGGAGTCTCCGCTGTCAACCCTTTCGCCCCGGCCAGGAGATGGCGACGGACGGAGGGGGGAACGCGTTCGGAAAGGGTGTGGCGGTCAAGGATGGCCAGGCAATCGGTGTAGGTGCCGGGGTCCGGGACGGTGATGCCGGAGGCAATGATGTCGAGGTCGTCGCCGATCACGTCGGAGAGGATCAGGGCGACCAGCCGGGCTCCGCCCGCCGCCCGGCACAGCCGCCCGCCCTTGACCCGCGACAGGTGCTTACGGATGGTGTTGATCTCGTGAATCGTCGCCCCACAGGCGAGGAGCAGGCGGGTGGCATCCTGTTTATCCTGAAGCGATATCCCCGCGGCGGGGGCCGGGCAGAGGGCGGAGCCGCCGCCGGAAACCAGGAAGAGAATCAGATCGTCGGGGGTGGCGGTGGCGACCAGTTCGAGGAGTGCCGCGGTGGCGGCCACCCCGTTGGCATCGGGCAACGGATGGCCGGCCTCCAGCAACCGGCACCGGCGGAGGGGTACGCCATGCCCGTATTTGGTGATGATCAGTCCATCGTCGATGCGGTCGGCAAGGAGGGTCTCGACGGCGCGGGCCATCGCCGCCGCGGCCTTGCCGATGCCGATCACATACAGCTTGCGGAGAGACTGGAGGGCATAGCTCTCGCCACCTATCCGCAGGTCGCTGCCGGCCAGTTGCAGCCGCCGTTTGACGCATGTTTCCGGATCGACCGCCTGGATGGCCGCGGCAAAGATCGCCGTTGCGGTCTCGCGCAGCTGCCGGCGGTCTGCTTGTGACTGGCTATCCATGGGCCATCAGATCACTTGAAAATTTTACGCCAAGCCGACTTTGTCCTCTGTGATAAGCGAGGGATTTGTCCATTTTGGTCTCGACCGGGTGACATAAAGGATGCCGCTGAGCGAAATCAGGAGATGTGCATCTCATCGAGCCTGGCAAAGAGTTTTTTGCGTACTTCTTCGAATTTTTCAACCCTTTTCATCGCCTCGCCGGGCTTGTTCGGGCTGCGACAGGGGAATCGGTAAACACGACACGGTCATACCGATCATTTGTGGGATAATATCATTTTTTATGGCAAAAGCGAGAGTTGCAAAAAAAATTACTTCCGGAGGTAGTGAGGAGGCGTGGAAACGCCGGTGCGGCGGGTGGAAGAGGACACCAGTACGATTTCGCCACCTTGCCAAGGGAGGGACAGGGGAAAGAACTTGACCGAAGCGGTCCGCGTTGTCGCCAGCGACCGAAGCGTGGGCGGATGCCACCGCGGCGGGCGAAGGGGTGGCATCAATCTTTACGCCCCGACCAGCAGGTTGTCCTTGACCGACATCAAGGCAAACAGCCGCCGCCCCTCCGGAACCTGGACAATACCGCGGGTGACGATATTTTCCGGGGGTTCATTGTGGATGTCCCGCCCCTCGAAGGAGATCCGTCCGGCGGTGGTCTTTATCAGTCCGGAGATGGTGTGGAGAAGGATCGATTTGCCGGCGTCGTTGCCGCCGCAAAACCTCGACCTGCCGACCGGCGCTGTGGGCGGAGCTCCAGGTTCGGATACTTGCAAATTTCTTACCATCCTTGACGGGCCTGCAGTCGGCCGGGCCATCGCGGCCCGGGCCCGAGTGATGGCCACCCGCCGCACAGAAGGCTTGACACCTTCGGGGTAAATCGGTTAACCATGCAGACGATAACGGTTAACGAAAAAAAGATGGGTGAGGGCAAGCCGATGAAAAACAGAATCATGAACATGCTCGTCGAGTCCGCCCTGCCACTTTCCGGCCAGGAGATCAGCCGGCGGCTGCAGGTCTCCCGAGTGGCGGTGTGGAAGCATATCGACCGGTTGAGAAAGAGCGGCATCGACATCGAATCCACCGCCAGAGGTTACCGGCTGGTGGCGACGACCGATACCCCCTTCCCGTGGATGTTCGGGGCGCGGTCATCCCTTATTCATTACCACCCCGAGGTCGATTCGACCATGAACCGGGCCACTGCCCTGGCCCGCGAAGGCTGCCCGTCCTTTACGGTTGTCGTCGCCGACAGCCAGACCGCCGGGCGGGGCCGCATGCAGCGGCAGTGGCAGTCGGAGGAGGGCGGGCTGTTTTTTTCGGTGGTGCTCCGTCCCGCCCTGCCGCCGCGGCAGGGGCCGATGGTCAATTTCGCCGTCGCTCTCGAGCTGGTCGAGACCCTCGACCACTGTTGCGGCATCGCCGCCCAGGTCAAATGGCCGAACGATGTTCTGGTCGACGAACGAAAGATCGCCGGTATCCTGTCGCAGATGGAGATGGAGGCTGAGCAGATCACCTTTCTCAATATCGGCATTGGTCTCAACCTCAACAACCGGCCTGAGGCCCTCGACAAACCGTCGGTCTCCGCCCTGCAGCTCACCGGCCAAAGGGCCAGTCGGGCCGGGGTCCTCGCCGATTTCCTCGACCGTTTCGAGCGGCGGATGGCGACCTTCTCCCGGGCCGGGGTCATCGCCGCCTGGAAGGAAAAAACTGTCACCCTCGGGCGCCGGGTGACCATCGCCACCGTTCGCGACAGCCACGAGGGGCGGGCGGTCGATATCAACGAGGAAGGCGGGCTGATTCTCGAGGCGGTCGATGGCTCGCGCCATACCGTTTTTTACGGCGACTGTTTTCATTCGCCCTGAACCATACGCTTTATCGAGGAGAACCATGAACACTGCTGTAGATTTACAGAAACTTGTCCTTGCCTCTCTCATGGCGGCGTTCATCGCTGTCGGCGGTTACCTGGCCATTCCCATCGGTCCGGTGCCCATCGTCCTGCAAAACCTCTTCGTCCTGGTGGCGGCACTGCTCCTCGGCAGCCGGTGGGCCAGTGCCGCGGTCGCCGTCTATCTGCTCGCCGGGGCATGCGGCCTGCCGGTCTTTGCCGGCGGAGGCGGCGGACTCGGCCATCTGTTCGGGCCCCGGGGCGGCTACCTGTTCGGTTTTCTCGTTGCCGCCTTCGTCGTCGGCAGGATCTCGGAAGGGTCCGGACGCCGGCCCGGCTGGGAGATTGCCGGCATGGTGGTCGGCAGTCTGCTTGTCTATGCCATTGGCGTGCCCTGGTTGAAGACCATGCTCGGCATGAGCTACGGCAAGGCTCTGGCGCTCGGCATGTACCCCTTCGTTATCGGAGACGCCCTGAAGATCGTTGCGGCACTGGCCATTGTCAAAAGCGTCAGGCCGCTGCTGCGGCAGGGCCAGGGCAAGGTGGGGCCCCAGGCCCCGCTCCAGGCGGTAAAGTAACCGGCAGTGTCGGAGGAAGGGATTGCCCGGCCCATGAATATCATCGAGATCAGCAGCTTGACGCACTTCTATAGCGACGGCCGGGCCGGCCTGCAGGGGATTGACCTGACCATCACCCGTGGCTCCTTCGTCGTGCTGGCAGGCGCCAACGGTGCCGGCAAGAGCACCTTGCTGAAGCATCTCAACGGTCTGCTGCTGCCCGCCGCGGGGACGGTGCGGATCGCCGGAGTGGGGGTCGGCGAGGACCCGATCCACGCCAGGCGTACGGTCGGCATGGTCTTTCAGGATGCCGACAGCCAGATCGTCGGCGAGACGGTCTATGACGATGCCGCCTTCGGTCCGGAAAATCTCAACTGGCCGGCGGCCAGGATCGAGGAAAGCGTTGCCGCCGCCCTGGCCCTGGTCGGCCTCGGGGCGATGCGCGACCGGAGTCCGCATCTCTTGTCCGGCGGGGAAAAACGCCGCCTGGCCATCGCCGGAGTCCTGGCCATGCAGCCGGAGGTGATCGTTCTCGACGAGCCCTTCGCCAACCTCGACTATGACGGGGTACGCCAGGTCCTTGGCCATATCGTCGACCTGCACCGGGGCGGCACAACCATTGTCGTCTGCGTCCACGACCTGGAAAAGGTCCTGGCCCATGCTGAGCGGCTGATCATCCTCCAGGCGGGGCGGATCGTTGTCGACGGGGTGCCGGCCCAGGTGGTGCTGGCGGCCGAGGCGCACGGGGTGCGGATGCCCGCCGCGGTCCGGCTGGGCAGGGCGGTTGAGTCATGGTTGCGCTAGTCTTTGGCTATAATGAGAAGCCAAGCCCGCTGCACGCCCTCGACGCCCGAGTCAAGCTGGCGGCGCTGGTGGCGATCAGTCTCGCCAGTCTTAAGGCTGGGCTTTTTACCCTCGCCCTGGCGGTTGTTGCCGCCCTCGGGCTTCTCGCCTTTGCCCGCTGTTCGCCGGTCCGCTGCCTGGCAGCCCTGAAGTGGTATCTGGTCCTGCTGCTCTGTGTTGTGCTGGCAAGGCTTCTCACCACCCCGGGCGAGCCGCTCTTTGATGTTGTCTGGCTGCCCGCCAGCCGGCAGGGTCTGCTCGCCGGCCTCGAACTCGCCGGGCGGCTGCTGGTCATCGCCCTTTTCGGACTGCTCATCACTTTCACCACCCGGCCGTCGCATATCCGCGCCTCCGTCGAGTGGTTTCTCCGGCCGATTCCCTTTGTTCCCCACCAGCAGGCGGCGACGATGATCGGCCTGTTGGTGCGCTTCATCCCGGTGATCCTCAATCAGTCGGTGGAACTGGGCGATGCCCTGCGGGCCCGGGCGATCGACCACCGCCGCAACCCCTTGCGCCGCATGACCTATGTCACCATGCCCCTGCTGCGCCGGACCTTCGTCACCGCCGACCGGCTGGCCTCGGCCATGGAGGCCCGCTGCTACGGTGCTCAAAGGACTGTCCACCGTTTTCACCTCACCGCCCGGGACTGGTCGGCGATGGGGTTGGTTGCCTGTTTCTGCCTGTTGCTGGCCGGTTGCCCTTGAATTCCCCGGCCCAGGATGGGGGGCTGGAGGAGCAAAGAAAGAGACCGCGCCAAAAGAACATGAAGAATCCCGTTTGTTGGGGTTAGGCAAATAAAAAGATTCGCAAAAGGAGCTTTCCAGAGAGATTGTCTTACTTTATTGTAAACTATTGATCACTTTGAGAGGAGATACTCTCTTCACGGACAACGCTTGTACGTTTCTTGACGATTTTTACCTTTGGTCGCTGCCATGCCCGTAAAAGCAATACGAAAGATGACCTATAAAACCTCTCTCCGTATTGCCCTTCCGGCGTTCCTCACCATTCTGCTCTTTGTCACCGCCATTTTCTATATCTTCCTGCCGCAGCTGGAACAGAGTTTTGTCAGTCGCAAGCAGGAGATGATCCGGGAATTGACGGAGACGGTCTGGAGCCTTCTCGAATCCTACCACGAACGGGAGCTCTCCGGCGAACTGACCCCGGAGGAAGCCCGGCTCCGTGCCGTTCTGCGGATCGGCAAACTGCGATACGGCCCGGAGAAAAAGGATTATTTCTGGATCAACGATATGGTGCCGAGGATGATCATGCACCCGTATCGTCGCGATCTGGAGGGCCAGGATATTTCCGGTTTCAAGGATCAAAACGGCAAGCATCTGTTCATCGAATTTGTCCGGGTCGTCAAGGAACAGGGTGCCGGCTATGTCGATTACATGTGGCAGTGGAAGGACGACCCGGTAAAGATCACCCCGAAGCTGTCGTATGTCGAAGGATTTGCCCCCTGGGGATGGATCATCGGCACCGGCATGTATATCGATGACGTGCATGCCGAAATCGCCGACTTTCGTGAGAAGCTGACCCTCATCTCCGTCGGCATCCTGCTGATCATTTCGCTGCTCGCCTTCTATTCCATCCGCCAGTCCATCCTCGCCGACCGGGAGCGGCTGCGGATTTTTCTCGAACGGGAAAATCTCCTGCATTCCCTGGAGGAGAGTAATGAGCGCTTCCGCAACCTGGTCGAGACGACCAGCGACTGGATCTGGGAGACGACGGGGGATGGCCGCTATACCTATGTCAGCCCGCAAGTGGAGGGGCTGCTCGGATTTTCGCCGCAGGAAATGATCGGCAGGACGCTCATCGATTTCGCCTCTCCCCATCAGGCGGTACTCTACAGCGCTTCTTACAATCTGCTGCTTGAGAGCGGTAAGCCGTTCAACGGTTTTGAGATCACCTGCCTGGGCAAGAGTGGGCAGGTGGTGGTTCTCGAAACGAATGCAGTGCCGATCTTTGCCGATTCTGGTGAATTGTCCGGCTACCGGGGAGTCGCCCGCGATATCACCGAGCGAAAAATAGCCTTGGAGGCATTGCAGAAAAGCCGTGACGATCTCCATGCCAGTCTCGAGGAAACCGTCGGTTCGCTGTCGTCCACCGTTGAAAAACGCGATCCCTACACCGCCGGCCATCAGCAGCGCGTCGATATCCTCGCCTGCGCCATTGCCAGGGAACTAGACCTTGGCGAGGAGCAGATCGAAGGACTGCATATTGCCGCACTCCTCCACGATATCGGCAAAATTACTTTACCCTCCGAATATCTGGCCAAACCGGCGAGGCTGTCCCATGAGGAGGAGGCCGTCGTTCACTGCCATCCGGCGGTTGGCTTCGAGATCCTCAAAACCATTCATTTCCCCTGGCCGGTGGCCGAAATCGTCCATCAGCACCACGAACACCTGGATGGCTCCGGCTATCCCCGGGGATTGACCGACCATGAAATTTTGTTGGAGGCAAAAATCCTGACCGTGGCCGACGTGGTGGAAGCAATGTCGTCGCACCGCCCGTATCGTCCGTCGCTCGGGATCGATCGGGCCCTCGCCGAAATCCGGTCCGGCCGGGGAACCAGCTATCACGCGCCCAGTGTCGATGCCTGCCTGCACCTGGTTCTCGACAAGAAGATAGTCTTCGGCCTGGAAAATGACGTTTCGGAATTTCAGTGATCATGAGCTGCCACTAGAGAACCCTCCTCCCGATCCCGCCAGTCTCCCGAAATTCCCCCAAATATTTGTGCGTCAAGCAGGATTTTTTTCTCGTGTGGCTTTGCCAATGTAAGAAATTTAAGATTTCAGAGTCTATAATTCCAGTATCTCTTCAATCGTCTATCAAAGCTTACCACTGGGGGATCCGCCATGACACAAAACCTGCGACAGGACATCTTGAGTGTATGGAACCTCTATGACTCTGAGCAACAAAAGGTGATCCTCGAGGACTTCCGAAGTAAGTTCTCAGGGGATTACACGATCTCCAGATTCTTTGATTTCCTCAAAGATAAACCGGAGATAGAGAGGGTGCTTGGGGGAAGTAAAGCTCCATGGAGCGGGGATGCCAGTGATGGTAAAAGCCTTTCGTTTTGTCACAGGCATCCTGAAAAACCGCAATGCGCCGTCTGATGACCAGGCCATAAGCCGTTGTCAAAAAATAACATTGCCAAGGGAAGGTCCGGAACGGCTCCTAACAATCTCAGAGGCAGAAAGCATGGAGAAGAGAAGGCATCCACGCACGGTACTGCAATATTTCTCCTTTGATGCCTCAATTGGCAGTAGATATTATCAAGGCGCTATTTTTGACGTTTCCAGAAGTGGTATCTGCATGACTAATCTGCCCCGAAAGGCGGGTGGTGTGGCGCGTAGGATGTGGGTCATCGTCTCCGGTCCAAAGCATAGATTCAAAATGCAGGTCACGCCCAAATGGACAACTGACAAGGGCTGTGGGAAAACGATTGGCGCCGAAATTCTCAGCCCCCCACCCGGTTGGGCGGAATTCATCATAGGTTTCGACCAGAAAAAAGATCCCGAGACGTGGAGCTTTATTCATATCTGAACCGAAAAGCACACGGATTGATATCTTCCTTTTCAATAACAGATCTGTCCAGTATCCCGCGTATTTCATTTCTAGTTGCCACCCCAAGGCATAATCGGCACTGTTGAGATGGCATTCTCGGGACTTCCTTCAACGAGTTTCTTGCTGATAGCCAGGTAGATCAGGGTGTTATGCTTCTTGTCGAACATTCGGACGACCTTGGTGTTCTTAAAGAAGACGCTGGTTTTCTCGCTGAAGACATTTTCCTGGTCGGGCAGCTTGTCAGGTAAAGAGATGGGGCCGGTC
The DNA here is from genome assembly GCA_038224105.1 of Desulfobulbales bacterium. Taxonomy (GTDB): domain Bacteria; phylum Desulfobacterota; class Desulfobulbia; order Desulfobulbales; family Desulfocapsaceae; genus Desulforhopalus_A. Next base: position 21,113 of record JBBRGP010000003.1, read on the forward strand.
TGTCGGCAAGCGATGGAGAAGCGCGAGGGATCTTCGGTAAGTCCGACTACACTGCTCCAACCACCCGTCCGGGCCTGGCTGATGTGACAAGTTACACCGGGAACTTTCGAGTCCTCGAAGGCCGAGACGCATACCGAATCGTTGGGGCTGAGAAGTTTGAAGGTCGTATCCAGGCAGCCGATGTCGTCGGCCCAGGTCAAGTTGGTCCTGCCAAGCAGCATCAAAACAATCAGTACCATCAGTGCTATTAAATTTCTCATATTATGCCTCCTCCCGTTGGCAGTTTATGTATTTCAAGACACCTTTCATCGGGTGCAGACAAGCGGCTAACCAGAAATTCGGTTTCGCCCCTCTCTTTTGCTTCGAAACAGGCACTGATCCGCCGCCAGCAACAACTGCTTCTTGTTCCGGGCGTCAGTCGGGAAGGTGGCGAGGCCGAAGGAAGCCGTAACACGCAGGCAGAGCCCTTCCTCCTGGAGAAATATGCTCATGCTGACTGCCTTGCGCATGCGGTCGGTTTTTGGCATTGCCTGCTCCTTGTCCTGCTCCGGCAGGATCACCACGAACTCGTCCCCGCCGTATCGGACGATGCGATCATCGGCAGCGAGCTGGCCATGGACGACTTGGGCTACCTCCCGCAAAACTTTGGCGCCGAGCAGATGCCCGTGGGTATCGACCACGGTCTTGAAGCTGTCAATGTCAAAAAAGACCAGTGAGAGTTTGGTCTGCCCGGTCACGGCCTGGTCAAGACAGTGGTCCAGGTACTGATGAAGGTAGCGGGTGTTGTGAAACCCGGTGACATCGTCGGTGATACTCATGGTCTTCAACTCGGCATTCATGGCCTCCAAAGTTCTCTGATAGGTGTGCAGCACCTCCTGGTTGCGCTCGTGCAAATCGATGAGCCGCCGCAGCTCCAGTTGTGACATGACCTGCCGTGACAGGGCGCGGAGCGAGGCTGCCTGGGAGTCGCTGAGCGTTCGCTGGACCAGATCTATGACGCAGAGTGATCCCAAAGCGTGACCCTGGGGCGTGGTCAGCGGTGCTCCCGCATAAAACCGTATGCCGGGCGCGCCAACTACCAGCGGATTATCGGCAAAACGCACGTCCTCCTGGGCATCCGGAACAATCATCAGCTCGGGCTGAAGAATGGCATGGGCGCAGAAAGCCATCTCCCGCGGCGTTTCTGAAACCTCCAGCCCGACGATCGACTTGAACCACTGCCGATCGGAATCGACCAGGCTGACGGCGGCAATCGGCGTCTCGCAGATCTCCGAGGCGAGCAGAGCGATGTCGTCGAAGGAAGCCTCTTTCATCGTATCGAGAATGCGATAATTATGCAATGCCTCGATCCGTTCCCTTTCGTTGAATGGTAGTTCAGCCTTCATAATGTCTCCGTTTCCCGAAGCACCGGCGTGCTGACAAATCCCTTCAGCGGCGAGGGGCGCCACCCGCTCTGAGCGATCGTTCCCGTAATGTGCTTACTGACACCCAATATCCGTGACGATTATTCTGACCTTGCGCCGTCTGGCCCGCCGGTGAGTTGCAGCGCCCTCCCGGAAAGCATCGTAAAGTTACCCCCCTTATCGTTTCCGCCTTTTTGCAGAGTTCCCGGGCATAGTCGCCGCTTGGATCCGTTTCGGGTGTCGCGTCTCGACCCAGAATCCTTATTTATAAGGGTAACAAGGAGATCGTCTGTTGTCACCTCCAGATCAGGCCGGGCCAAGGCACAAAGCTGATTACGGTCAAAGAACACAATGGGAATACAGGGGGACTGTCCACACTGTTTTTATTGTCGATCGTCTTGAAAATATTTCGGGTATTCACGGAGCTGCTGGGCGCAGGAGCCGCTGGGGGCGACGACATATTCGGCGTCGTCGGCAGGCAGGGCGTCGAGGAGCAGCTGCATGCTTTTATTTGGCCCGCTCATGATAGCCGGAGTTGGCAAGCGGCTGGCCGCAGCAGGTCTGATCGGGATTGAAGGTTACCCGGCAACCGAGTCTTTCGAGGAGCAGGACCGAGTTGATGGCGATTTCGCGAACGACATTGTCGGCCAGGCATGTGGCGAAGAAGGAAACTTTCATCTCCGGCAATCTCCATCTGGTGGTGCGCATCAGGAAACTGAGGCCCAGGCGCATCGGTAGGTTCGTAAAAAAAGCCGTGGCAGGTGTATTGTATCGCCATTTCAAATAATCCGGAAAGGAAAAAAAGAAATGGGTGATCAAAACGCCAGGGACAATATTGCATGAGGTGATATTGCGTCAGGGTAAAAGGTGATTATCTCTTGATATGACGCCTTCTCAACCCAGTCCCGGAATCAATCCGCGATAATCTCAAGGCCCGCAGGGGCATAAAATAAGCGAGGAGAACTGTTATGAAAGACGCTGCCAATACCCATCAGAAAGTTCAGGAACTTTGTGACTGTTTTGCGACGACCGACCCCCTCAAGGAGATGTCCGAGGTTGGCCTTGCCAAAGCCTCCGAGGAGGCGGCACTGAAATGGATCGCCCTGGCGGTCCTGCATGGCATCAACAGCAATGCCGAGAAAATTTCCCTGACCACCACCAAAAAAGGGGAGGTGAAGGTGACCGCCGAGTACCGAACCGCCGAATTGCCATCCCCCGGCGCGGAGATCGGCAAGAAGATCGTCGAGGCCATGCGGGAGATGACCCATATGGAGAAGGACCGGGAGAAAATGATCCTGGCCTTCGGCATCCGCAACAACAGCATGGACCTGAAGATCAAGTCGCGGCACGAGGGCGGCGATGACCGGATCACCATTACCTTCCCGTGAAGCGGCTTATCCCGTTTATCGGGGTTACGATATTGAAGCCTCCAGCCGATCCGGCAGCCCCATTCCTTCACGAGGGGGTGGCGGATCGGCAAGGGGAGCGGCGAGACACACTTACACCCCCAAGAGGGTGTAAGGTACTTAAGATGATGTTGTTACCGGAGTGGCTCAATAATCAGAGGGGTTGATCTACTCAACATTCGAGAATCCTTTTCAGGAGTTTGGGTGGCCGATACAATATTTAAGGCTACCCATTTACATATAAAAAAGATGTAATACATTTTCGCATATCAAGATCCGTATATCAAAATCCTATAGTAAAATCGTTGTTCTTTTTTCAAATTAGTAGAAAAGTGAATGAATCAGCTATCGCGAACCAGTACGTTTATTATCAAGTCACGCATAAGGTAAAACTTTCGGGGGTATAATAGATGCAAGGAACAGGCGCTGATAGAAATACAAAAATGATAATATCTTCTGACATGAGAATCTTCATTCGACATACCATATGAAAATCTTTCATATTTATCAGGTTGATATTGCAGTGATAAGTGCTTTGTGAGGACAGTCATGACCGGGTGAAAAGACAAGTGATCATGATCATCTTCAAGTCTGCAAAGCTTCCCGCCTTTTCTCTTCCACCATCCCCTCCATTAAGTCTCAACCCCGTGCAGTTGAGAACAACACTCTAAGAATTATAATAAGCGGGCGATCAAGCTCGGTTTTAAAAAATCAGGAAATTCATCGGATCAATTAAATTTGTTGCAAAGGTTGTTCAGTAGTCATTGCCTAACTTGAAGTGAGGAAGAGGTAAAACTTCCCCGATATAAAAAACGGAGGTGTTCATTTCACCGGAATGCCAGTCCTACAAAAGAACAGTATCGCTTCATGAATCAGAATTCGCAAAACAACCTCGGAAGTTTCATGGCTGTGCAATTCCAGGAGGTTCGAGGAAGGTTATTGCTTCATCTGTTGACAACCAGCAACGAGGTAAAACAATGAGAAAGTATATACCATCAATTAATCGCCGGACTTTTGTTGCTGTTTTTGTATTGGTACCTGTCTTCTTTGGTATCGCCATGGTCGCTCGCGCGGAAGGTGAAATCCAAGCCTGTCTTGAAAGTGCCAAACGCGGTCTGCTGGAGGTGCCCGATGACCGCTCTCTGCGGTTTTTAGGGAAAGTGGAGGAGGACACCGCCCTCTGCCGCGGCGGCGACAAGGCGGTGCAATACCGCAATACCCCGTGGGTGGACTGGCAGAACTACTACGCAACCGGTGATGCTGCCAGTAAACACGAAGGGCGTGAGGCCATTACCCCCCTTGGTGAGCATATTTTCCCAAATGGTCGTGGTGTCGATGGGGCACTGCTCGACATGGAGTTCCAGCGTATCGAATTGATAAAATTTAATCTTTTCGATCAGGACACCTACGCTGAGTATGTCAAAGGTCGGGACGGCCGATCCGGTCCGACCCTGACGTACTGGGAGGAAATGCGTCTGCCGGCCGGCCACACTAATTATCAGGAAGTGGGGGGAGTGGCCCGGCAGTTGTGTAAAGGCTCGCTTATTACCCATCGAACACTGACCGGAATCTGCAACGATCTGATCAACCCGTTGATGGGATCAACCGGCATGCCGTTCGGGCGAAATATGCAATTTGCAGCGACGTTTCCGGATTTAGGTCTGAACGAGCTGACCAAAAATCGGCATGGCAACCGGATCAGCTTATTAACACCCGACCCGCAAATGATCAGCCGAAAATTATTCACCCGTGAACAGTCAGCAAGTGACCGCTGCCATGAGGGTGTGGGGGATCCGAATCTTTCCCCGGAGGCCAACTGTGATTATCTGAAAGCACCATTTTTCAATGTGCTTGCGGCGTTCTGGATTCAGTTCATGACGCATGACTGGTTTGCCCATGTCGATGAGGGCCGCAATACCCCGGGGTTGCAAGCCGTCGGCTGTTCGTCGGAAGAATCGCGATTGCTTGGCTGCCGTGAAGGCGATCGCCGCGAGGCGGTACTGTATGCGAAAAACACCCCCGCCGAATCCTTTGAGGATGCAGGACAAAGCCATCCGCGACGGGCACCGAAAACTACCAGCAATCTGGTAACCGCCTGGTGGGACGCCTCGCAGATCTACGGCTTTGATGACCGCTCAGCAAGACGCGTCCAGCGTGATCCGAACGACCCGGCCAGGTTGCTCGTCAACAATAATTATCTGCCCCTGTTGCCGGCCTGCCAGAGCTACTCGGCTGACTGCCCAGTGCAACCTCAATGGCAGGGCCAGGAATCTGCCGCCTTTCCGGACAACTGGAATATCGGTATGAGCTTTTATCACAACATCTTTACCCGCGAGCATAACTATTTCGTCGATAGATTTCGCGAGCAGCAAAAAATGACACCGGCTGGCGATTCCGGGCTTCGCGACCCGAGTCAGCCGGATCGGGTAATGGCCTATAAGGATGTTGACGCCGAGCGTCTCTATCAGGTCGGGAGACTGGTCGTCGCCGCTGAGATCGCCAAGATCCATACCATCGAATGGACCACCCAGCTCCTCTATAACGAACCGGCGTATGCGGCGATGAACTCCAACTGGTTCGGTCTGTTCAACCTGAAGGAAGATCGGGTCTCGAAGGTACTGCGGCGCATACTTGAAAAGAATGAAAATATCCTGAGCCGGACCTCCGCCAAAGTGGCAGACCGGTTGTCCGATTCCGCGGATGCCAGAAAAGCCAATTCGCTTTATTCGGTTCTCGCCTCCGGTGCCGGTATTTTCGGTTTCGGCAACAAAAAACCGCAGGGTTTCCTGTGGTGGGAACATGATGGCTGGGATCTAAACAAACTCGAGGAAGATGTCAACGGCGGCACCAATCATTTCGGCTCGCCCTTTAATTTTCCGGAGGAGTTTACCTCCGTCTATCGTCTTCACGCTCTGGTTCCCGATTTGATTGAGTTCAGGGGAAAAGAGGCTCCCAATGCCGTTAAATTGAAAATACCGGTACTTGATACCGCCCGGGGTGGTGCCACAGAACACATGCATCAACGGGGTATTGACGACTGGGCGCTGAGCATGGGGCGTCAGCGTCTGGGCCTGTTACACTTGCGAAACATGCCGCTGTTTCTCCAGAATCTGCCGATGCCCCATCTCGATTCCCAGACAAAAAAACTCGACATTGTCGCATTGGATATCATCCGCGATCGTGAGCGCGGCATTCCCCGGTTTAACGAGTTCCGCCGGCAGATCGGATTGAAGACCCTGACGAGCTTTGATGATTTTGTCGATCAACGCCTGGAGAAGAACGATCCCTGGCGTCAACATCAGGAGGAAACCATCAAACGATTGCGCGAGGTCTACGGCACCCACACCTGCGATGCCGGTAAAATCATCTCAAAAGTTCAGCGCAACGAGGATGGCAGTTTCATCAACGACTGTTTAGGTCATGCGGACGGTTCGGTGGTTGATAATATCGAAGACGTCGATAATGTCGTCGGCTGGCAGGCCGAATATACACGGCCCCATGGTTTTGCCATTTCCGAGACCCAGTTCCATATCTTTATTATCAACGCGTCCCGCCGACTGTTCAGTGATCGCTTTTTCACCTCCAGTTTCCGCCCGGAGTTTTACTCAAGGCTTGGTTATGACTGGGTGATGAACAATGGCCTGTTGTCTGAATGCCCGTATCCGCTAACTCCCCAGGACGATGGCAGCCGGGTCTGCCTGGAACCGGAAAAGGTCAACGATCATGCGATGGCGGTCTCGCCGCTCAAACGTCTGCTCCTTCGCAATGTCCCTGCACTGAAAGATGAGCTGATGCCAGTCAAGAATGCTTTTGATCCCTGGGCGCGAGATCGGGGGGAATATTACAGCCTGGCTTGGAAACCACGATCCGGTGCCGAGTCGGATCCCGCATTTGCAAAATAATAGACCGGTACTTGCAAAATGAATAGCAATCAGAGCAGCAGAACGGCGCATTTTTCACTGTCGATCTTATTTATGGCGGTGGCAATGACCTTGTCGGCATCGAGCAGCAATGCCGGTGAGGCATCAATCGATCAGTTGGTTGCCGAAATGAACTGGCGTATCGAGGCCATCACCTTGGCCGAAAAAGAAAATAATATTGTACCCAGGTTCAATCAGCCGAAAACGGTCGCCTGCGTCAGTGCACAATTTCGCGTGCATGAGGATATGCCCGAAGCCTTGAAACAGGGGATTTTTTCTCAGCCGGCCAGCTATCCAGCGATGCTGCGATTTGCCAACGCCACCAATCGGGACGACTCGAAAAAGGATATCCGTGGCCTGTCGATCAAGGTCTCGGGGGTGCGGGGCCCGGTACTTTGGGGCGATCCGGGCACCCAGGATTTCCTGTTTAACAGCTATCCCGCCCTCTTCGTCGCCACTCCCGAGGACTTTTTGGCCTTTATCAGAGCACGGCAGGAGGATAAAAAACTCGATTTCTTTCTTAATCCCTTCGATTCCCACCTGAAATCC
>JBBRGP010000004.1:0-27364 GCA_038224105.1 Desulfobulbales bacterium
GTGACATTGGTCCGGCCGATCCGCCCCCAGGTTTATGGTGCCTCAGGCAGGAACGATTCCTTGAGGGTCCGGCTCTGTTCATGGTTTTGTTCCAGCCACTTGAACCAGCCGGCTATTGCCCTATCCGGCAACGGCACGCCGAGACCGCGCCATTGCGAGTCGATCCTTGGCAGAGATTCGTGGATTGCCGTGACAATATCTACAGTCGCCAGCGCTTCCGGGTTGCAGCAATAAAATGACAGGAGATCCGCCAGTTGGATAACATAGGCAAAACCGCTCTTCTCGGCCGCCTCCTCGGGACAATGATGGTATGATACCGCGGTGATCAGGTTTTCCGGGAACAACCATTTTTTGAGGAGTCGACCACCCAGCTGGTTATGACTGAAGGAAAACATCCGCAGTTCCTCCTCGAGGCTTTCGGCGGTGCTGAATGTCGTCATCCACCGGTCGAGGGCGTAGTCGTCGGTGAAGGTGTCCAGCATGATCAGTTTGCCTATGTCATGGAGGAGCCCACCGATGAGGGCGATGTCGGGATTGATCGAAAGCTTCGGGGCAATAGCCCTGGCAGTGATCCCACAGGCGAAGGAATGCTCCCAAAATCTGCTGATATAGGGTCGGTGCTGTCTCGCCAGTTTGCTGAAGGAATTGATGAGAGCTTTGGTCAAGGCAATTCTTTGAACTTCGTCGAAGCCGAGAATAACCACAGCCATCTTGATCGAGGCTGCTTTTTGGGGGCGCCCGAACAGGGCCGAATTGGCGATCTTGAGAACCGTCAGTGATAAAGATTGGTCGGAATGGAGGATCTCGACGATATCTTTTACCGAACATCCAGGGTCGCCGACGGCCTCGATTAATCTCGTGACGGTCAGGGGCAGAACCGGAAAGGAGTCGATATGCTGTTTGATCTGCTCTGATCTTATGGTTTTCATCAATAACACTTTACCCGGAACCGGATGCCTTTGCTGTTAATTATCACCCCCTCCCAGGTGATTTCCGCCAGTTTCGTCATGGCATCGACTCGATCCCCCTCCTTCATGATCTTGCCGTTGATGATAATCATCCGTTTGGCTGGGTCCTCCGCATAGGCATGGCCGGCGAACTGCAGTTTGGGGAGCTCCCCTTGAACCTGTGGAGGCAGGTCCTGCAGATAGGGAACAGTGCTTTTCGGCTTCTCGGAGGCGACGAGGGGCGGCGAGTCGATGACGGTTGTTTCATCGGGCGGGGCCAGGATATTTTTCTCCCGAGCCTTTTTTATCTTCACCGGCTCGGAGGTTTTTTTGCCGCGGGCGGCGGCGGGCTTGGCGACGGCTGGCGAAACGGCAGGAGCGGCGGCTTTGCGTTCGACCCTGACTGGTTGAGGACTCTCCGGTCCTGAAGAGGAGAGTTCCTTTTTGGGCAGATGCTGGTACCAGTCATCGAATTTTTTCGGATGTACGGTCACGGGGCCGAGGGATTTGCCGGATTCAGGGACGATGAGCGATGCGGATGGGGTGGGCTGCCCGGCAGGCTCTGGACTCTTCCAGGTGGACCATGCCAGGAGACCGCCGGATAGCACCAGCCCAGCACAAAGGAGCAAGGGCCAGCGGCGTCTTCGGGTGACGCTCGCGCCTTTGAAGGACGGTGGGGTATGATGGAGCGGCTGAAGATGCGGGGGAGTCTCCTGCTGCCGTTCCTGACCGGATTTTTTCAAGGCATCGAGGATGTAGGACATGGTCTTACTCTTTTTTGGGTAGGGTTCTTTTTGACGTATCGGCCTGGCCGTCGACCGCCAATGGTTCGGATGGACCGTCCTGGGCCGCGGGAGGAGCCGCCGGGCGGGTCGTGGCGAAACCGGCGAAGGAGCGTAGTTTTCGTGCCATGTCCGGTATATCGCCCGCACGGGTGGCAAGGTAGAAGGCGGTGGGCAGCAGGATGGCCAGGAGGAGAACGGCCAGGGCCAGAATCCCCTTGTTTGGCGGCCATAACCGGGGACTGGAAATCCCGGAGATCTCCCGGGCGGCTTTGCGTAATATCTTCAGATCGACTTGATCCTTGTTTTCGGCATATGCCCCGAGTAGGGCGCGATCACAAAGAATATTGATGAGCCGGGGTACCCCTTTAGTGGCCTTGATGATATGTCGAAGCGCCGGTTTACTGAACAGCCGGTAGCGCTCGTTGCCGCCGGCCATGGCGATCCGGTGGGTGATGTAGGCGGTGACATCGGCGGGCTGGAGCGGTTCCAGATGATACCTGGTGGTGATCCGCTGGTTGATTTGGGTATATTTGGGATTGTCAAGAACTCTCAGCAGTTCGGGCTGGCCGATCAGCACGATCTGGAGCAATTTGTGGGAGTCGGTTTCGAGATTGGTGAGCAGCCGCAGCTGTTCGAGAATCTCCATGTCGAGATTCTGGGCCTCGTCGATGATCAGCGCCGTGTTGCGCCCCCGGGCGTGGGCGTCGAGTAGGTAGCGGTTTAGCCTGTCGATGTAGTTCTTTACCGAGGGAGCTTCCTCGTTAATCGCAATGTGGAGTTCTTCGCAGATCGTTTGCAGGAGGTCGGTTATGGTCAGGTTGGGATTGAGAATGAGGGCAATGTCGGTTGTTTCGGGAAGCCGTTCGATCAGGCTTCGGCAGATCATGGTTTTCCCGGTACCGACCTCGCCGGTCAGCAGGATGATGCACCCCTCGCCGTTGATGCCGTAAAGCAGATGGACCAATGCCTCCCGGTGCAACTCGCTCAAATAGAGATAGCGGGTGGATGGGGCAATATGGAAGGGTTTTTCCTTTAACCCGAAATACCGTTTGTACATGGAAAAAGGGGACAGAATTATTTGTTGGTTTTTCTTGGATGGCTGTATTCCCGGAACGCGATCCGATCAACCACTGTTGTATCTCTCTCCTTGACAAATTTGTCGGCATCTGTCAACAGACCTCTTCGGTGACCGTTGCCGACCTTCGCCATGGGGGGCTACTGCCTGGCCACCCGCCAAACGATCAATTTGTCCTAAAAATTCCCGATGGGGCGCAGGTGCCTTGGGCGAGGAGGTCGATGACAATAGCGATGTCCGCCTCGGTGTGGGCGGCGTTGATCTGGAAGCGGATGGTCTCGTCACCCTTTGGCACCACCGGGTAGGTCAGTCCCACCACGAGAACGCCGGCCTCGAAGAGACGCCTGACAAGGGTATGGGTTTTAGCCGTATCCCGAACCATGAGAGGGACCACCGGATGGGGGCCGGCAATCGATTCCAGGCCCAGCCTCGCCAAGCCTTCCCGGAATTGCCGGGTGCGGCGCTGCAGGTTGGCCAGCCGTTCCAGCCCCTCGTCGCTGTCGCAGATGTCGAGGGCAGTGGTCGCCGCGGCACAGTCGGCAACGCTCAGAGGATTGGTGTAGATGTAGGTGTCGGCCTTCTGGCGGACCGCCTCGCAGACTGTAGTGCTGGCGGCGATGAACCCGCCGTTCACCCCGAAGGCCTTGCCGAAGGTGCCGACGATGATGTCCGGCGCCCGGCCGCAGAATTCCGGGGTACCCCGGCCGGTCGGGCCGTAGGCGCCGATGCCGTGCGAATCGTCGACGACGGTAATCACCCCGTCCGGGAATTTTTCCGCGTACCGGTCGGTAATGGCCATGATCCTGTCGATCGGGGCAGAGTCGCCGCGCATGCTGAAGATGCCGTCGAAGATCACCACCACCCGATCGCATTCCTCTCCGACCGCATCCAGGCAGCGTTGCAGGTCGGCGGTGTCGTTATGGGCAAAGATCGCCCTGTTGCCGCTCTCCACCCCGGAGATTCGCATTGCCCGGATGATCGAGTTGTGGTTCAGCCGGTCGCCGAGCCAGTGAGTCGTTTTGCTGCCGATTGTCAGGGCCAGTCCGCAATTGGCGGTGTAGGCGGAGTTGAAGATTCTGGCCGCCGGCTTGCCGACAAAGCGGGCGATGCGCTCTTCCAGGGCGACATGGTAACTGAAGGTGCCGTCGATGAAACGAACCGCTCCGGGACCGACCCCGCAGGCGTGGGTGGCGCGGTCGGCAGCGTCGATCAGTAGCGGATGGTGGGACAGCGACAAGTAGGAGTTGGAGTTCATCCGGAGAAACCGCTGGGTCTCACCCAACAGGGAATAGCGGGGGCCGAGACCGTTTTCCGGGGGATGATAACCGGTAATGATCCGTTCCGGCGGTTTGGCCCGTCCCTCCTCGCCAATCTTGTCGAGCTCCCGCTGCAGGGCCTGGTCGAGTCTTTGCAGTGTCATCGGTTACGGTCTCTCCGCCCAGTTGAGGACAACCTTGCCCGACTCGCCGGAGCGCATGACCGCGAAAGCCTCGGCATAGTCGGTATAATGGAAGCGGTGGGTGATCAGCGGGCTGATATCGAGGCCGGTCTGGATCATCGAGGTCATTTTATACCAGGTCTCAAACATTTCCCGGCCATAGATGCCCTTGAGGGTCAGGCCATTGAAGATCACGGTGTTCCAGTCGATGGCGGTCTCGCCGGACATGATCCCGAGCATGGCGATTTTGCCGCCGTGGCACATATTCGCTAGAATCGCCTGGAGCGCGGCGGGATTGCCGGACATCTCCATGGCCACGTCGAAGCCTTCCTTCATCGCCAGTTCTTTCTGGATGTCGGGCAAATGCTCCCGGGTCACATCCACCACCCGGGTGGCTCCGACCTTCTGGGCGAGGCTCAGCCGGTAGGGATTGACGTCGGTTACCACCACATGGCGCGCCCCGCCATGTCTGGCTATGGCTGCGGCCATACAGCCGATCGGTCCGGCGCCGGTGATGAGCACGTCTTCGCCGAGGATATCGAAGGACAGGGCGGTATGTACGGCGTTGCCGAGGGGGTCGAAGCAGGCCAGGATGTCGAGGGGAATGGCGGGGTCGCAGAACCACACATTGGTGACCGGGATCGCCAGATATTCGGCAAAGGCGCCCTGGCGATTGACGCCCACCCCACTGGTATGCATGCACAGGTGGCGGCGACCGGCCAGACAGTTCCGGCAATGTCCGCAGACCAGGTGGCCCTCGCCGGAGACCAGATCGCCTGGCTTGAAATCGTGGACATTGTCGCCCACCTTGTCGATAATCCCGACGAATTCATGGCCGATCGGCATCGGCACCGGGATGGTGCGCTGTGCCCAGCCGTCCCAGTTGAAGATGTGCACATCGGTGCCGCAGATGGCGGTGCGGAGAATCTTGATCACCACCTCGTTGGTGCCCGGGAGGGGGATCGGTATTTCTTCGAGCCACAGTCCCTTCTCCCGCTTTGTCTTGACCAGCGCCCGCATCGTCGTCATGAGGCCTATATCCTCTTAATAAAGTTGAAGGTTTATCCCTTCGATCCAAGCCGCAGCCCGCCATGAATAAAAAAGGTCTCGCCGGCCAGCGCCTCGTTTTTATAAATATCACAGGCGAGGGTGGCTACCTCCTCGGGCTCGATGAGTCGGCCGATTGGCACGTCGGCGAGGATTTTGTCGAGGGCACTCTGGTTCATGTTTTTGACCATGTCGGTGCCGACATAGCCAGGCGCAATCGCCACGCAGCGAATTTTGTCGGCCAGGCCGCGTCTGAAAAACTCGGCGGTGATGACCTTGGGCATGACGCTCATCGCCGCCTTGGTCGAGGCGTAGTTGAGCTGCCCGGCGGTACCCAGCGAGCCGGTGGAAGAAACCAGGCAGATCAGGCCTTTGCAGCCATGGTTGACCATCTGTTCGGCACACTCGCGTACCGTCAAAAAGACCCCGGTGAGATTGATGTCAATCACTTTCTGGAAATCGGCGAGGGCCATTTTCTTAGTTACTTTGCCGGTTTCCCGATCGGGGGAGACCATCATCGCATCCTTGATAATGCCGGCAAAGGGGGCGACGAGGTTGATTTTCCCCATTTTTTCCATGGCAAAAGCAGCGAGGGCCGCATTGTCGTCTTCCTTGGTAACATTGCATACAAAGGTTTCAACGCCTGCGCCTAAGTACTGTTTGGCCGCGGTCAAAGCCTTGCCGTCGATATCGGCAATTACTGCCTTGCCGCCCAATTCGAGCCATTTTCGGGCGAGTGCCATGCCGATCCCGCCGCTTCCTCCGGTAATGACTGCTACCGCTCCGCTAATTTCCAACATCTGTCTTGATCTCCTGAATACCGGTGGTGGTTTCCGTGATTGTCGAGTCATTGGCTGAAAGCCTTTGGCCCGGTAAATTTATGGGTGTCGCGGTGGCCTGCACAGTTTTGCTTGTCGCCGCTCTGTCGTTGACATCGTGGGTCCCGGTCGGGGGGAGGGGCTGGACGGGTGCCGGGCCGGCGCCGGTTGGTTTGGCCGGCTGCCGGTGTGGTCCGGGGGCGGTTTTTTTACTGGCAACCGGCTTTGCCGGCGCCGTGCCCGTGGCCTCGCCTTATCTTATGGCAGCGGTCTTGCCGTGCGGAGTCGCCGATCCTGTACCTGTACACTTTAAAGCGTAAACGCGGCCATTGTCAAGGCCGGGCATGGTGCACCGCACCACTCGTAGAGACCGCTGCGGCTTTGAAATATAGAAGAAAAAGTTACTAATAATATTGATTTAATGACAGGACTGGCTTAATTGCCGGGCTCCGTTGACAGGGGGTATGTTGCGCTGTAACATTATCTGTACACGCCGTAGCGGTGAGTCCTTTGAAACGGTGGGCAAAGGCCGTCGATTGGAAAAGGACGGCGACGGACGACATGATACGGCTGGGGATATTTGTCAGGAAAGATCTGTTCGATAAAAAGAATCTGAAAGAGGAAATATGGGGACATAAAGCCTGGTTTTAATCCCGGAGAATACTTATTGTGATTCCTCCCCCCTAAAAGTGGAAGATACCTTTGCCGGGGGCTCGGAGCTGTCCCGCAAACTTGGCTGGACCATACTCAACCCCACTCTTTACCCAACGGAGAGACGAAAAGAAAATGCGATTCTTGATACTTTTTACCGCGACAGTCCTGTTCCTTGGCGGATGCACCCAGGAAAGCCAGAATAAGCTCGGCAGAGCCGTCCAGAACTGGACGGGAACCGATGGGATCCTCGAAGTTTATGCCGGCGACAAGCTGGTGAAACGGTTCATGAAAATCGATAAATTGAGCACTGCCACCGCTACCGAGGGCAAGGCGGAACGGCCGTACCGCTTCGGCTACGGTATTCTTGATGGCAATATGAACGGGGCGGTCGATCCGGGCGAAAAAAAGGTCTATTTCGAGTTCAGCGACTACTCGACATCCTACATTTTCTACGAAAATCCGCTCTAGTAAGAGGGGGGGGGCCGCAGCGGCGCCTTGCCTGGCTTGGTCGCCGCCCCAGGCGGGGCATCCGCGGTTATCAGGATGCTGGCTTCGGGATAACGGAATTGTCGACTTCGGGGTGTTTAGTACCTTAGAAATTTGTTTCTTGTTTTTTGTTAACGAATTTCGTGAAGGTACTTATGCCCCCTTGAGGGGCATTTGATGTTGCGCACGCTCAGTCTCAGGGCAAAAATTATCTGTATCTTCATCGCCATGACCGCCATCGTCCTGGCCGGTGAGGGTGTCGTGGTGTGGTATACCTATCGTATAGATACCATGTTCGACACCATGGTCGAAAAGGAGTTTTTGCTATACCGGACCGCTCAGGACATGGAGATCGCGCTGGCCAATCAGAAAGGGCTTCTCACCTACTATCTCGTCGACGGAGATGGCAGATGGCTCAAATCCCTCGGCCAGCACCGCCAGTTGTTCAGCCAGTATCTGGAACGGGCCAGAGCCATGCAGCTCAACGACCGGCAGCAGCGGATGATCGACCGTATCGGCCGGCAGTACGATGAATATACCGCGGCAAAAGATGTCGCCATCGAAAACTACCAGAGCATCGCCAAACTGGGGTCGATTTCCAGCCTGCACGAGAAGCAGCGGGAGGTCTTTTTCACTCTCCTTGAGCAGTGCCGGACCTTCAGCCAGGACCAATGGCGACTGATTGAGGAAGTAGAGGAGGGGGGCGGTACCCTCACCAAGAAGCTGAGGATCGCCCAGTTCGGAGCGATCACCCTGTTCATCACCCTTTCCCTGTTTTTTCTCTTTATCGTTTATAAACATATTCTTGGTCCGATCAGGGGGCTGGCCATTGAGACCGGTGGTTCGCCGCAGGAGAGCATTCGCGATGAGGTCGATTCACTGACCCATTCTCTCAAGGGAATGATGCGCGAGTTTGACGAGACCAGTGATGAACTGGCGAAGAGCCGCCGGCACCTGCTCCAGGCCGAAAGAATGGCCATGGTCGGCGAGTTGGCGGCCGGAGTTGCCCATACCATCCGCAATCCCTTTACCTCCATCAAAATGAGGATGTTTTCCCTGACCCGCTCCCTCGATCTGAATGTTGTGCAAAACGAGGACCTGCAAGTGATAAGTGATGAAATCGCGAGAATTGACAGGATTGTTCAGAATTTTCTCGAGTTTGCCCGGTCGCCCAAACTCCGCCTCGAGGAGTGCTGCCTGGGCGATGTAATCACTTCCGTCCTGACCCTTCTCGAGTACCGCTTAAAGGCCTACAATGTCGAACTCAATTTTACCTATCGGCCGGAATTGCCGAAGGTGCTGGTCGATGCCGACCGAATCAAGGAGGCGATGGTCAATCTGCTGATCAATGCCTGCGAGGCCATGGAAACTGGGGGCCGGATAACCATCGACGAATCGCGCGATACCGATCCGGCCCTCGGCGAAATCGCGATCATCACCGTCACCGACAGCGGTCCGGGGATACCTGAGACGATTATAGATAAAGTTGTAACGCCGTTCTTCACCACCAAGGAGGAAGGTTCGGGCCTGGGGCTCAGCATTGTCTCAAGAATCGTCCGGGAACATCATGGTAAATTTACCATCTCCTCGGCACCCGGCCGGGGTGCTGAATGCATCATCCAACTGCCGGTGAGGGAAAAAGGTCATGAGTCGCATCCTGATCATCGACGATGACCAGCAACTCGGTCTGAGTTTTGCCAAGATCCTGTCTCAGGAGGGGCACCAGCCCGCCAACGCTTTTTCCGGGCGGGAAGGGATTGACAAGGTTAAAACGTTCGGGCCGGAGCTGGTCATTCTCGATATCCGTCTGCCGGACATCGGCGGGCTTGAGGTCTTCGCGGTCATTCATGAGCTTTTCCCCAAGCTGCCGGTGATCATCATCACCGCCTTCGGCACCACCGAAACGGCAATCGGGGCGATCCAGCAGGGGGCCTACGACTATATCTACAAGCCTTTCGATGTCCCCGAGATGCTGGTCCTTATCGAAAAGGCCCTGATCGCCGGGCGTTGCATGTCTTCCCCGGTGGAAGTCAATCCGGACGGCGGTCCGGGTACCGGGCGCGAGGCCCTGGTCGGCGGCAGCAGTCAGATGCTCGAGGTTTACAAGGCCATCGGCCGGGTTTCAGGAACCGATGCGACGGTGCTGATCAGAGGGGAATCGGGGACCGGCAAGGAGCTTGCAGCGCGGGCCATATACAATCATTCGCACCGGGCCGACCAGCCCTTTGTCGTGATCAACTGCGTCGCCATTCCCGAGACCCTGCTGGAAAGCGAGCTGTTCGGGTATGAAAAAGGGACTTTCACCGGGGCCGTCCACCGCCGGGTCGGCAAGATCGAGCAGGCCAGGGGCGGAACGGTGTTTCTTGATGAGATCGGCGACATGCCGCTGAGCGTCCAGGCCAAATTTCTTCGCCTCCTCCAGGAAAACAGCATTGAAAGGCTGGGCGGCAAGGAGCCGATCGCCGTCGATGTCAGAATCCTTGCCGCCACCAATCGCGATCTCGAAGCGGCGGTAGCGGAAGGAAAATTCCGGGAAGATCTTTATTATCGCCTGCGGGTGGTGACCCTGACCATGCCAACCCTCAGGTCACGCAAGGAGGATCTGGACATCCTGGTCGGATATCTGCTGAACAGGTTGTCGGCGGAGCTGGGTGTCGTCAACCCGGGGATCAGCATCGCCGCGCGGACCAAGCTCAAACGTTATGACTGGCCCGGCAATATCCGGGAACTGCAGAACGCCCTCAAGAAAGCGGTGATTTTTAACCGCGGCGCCCCGTTGCAGCCCGAGGAAATTTCCCTTGCCGAGCCGGAGCTGGCGGGGTGGGTGGGGGCAGGCAACCCGGTCGTGCCGGGCGATATCCGGCCATGGATCAGGGCCATGCTCAGGGCGGAGAAAAAAGATCGGATGTTCGATTGCTGTCTCGACCAGGTGGCTGCCCTGCTGCTTGAGGAGGCCCTCGATATCACCGGCGGCAATCGATCCCGGGCGGCAAAGCTGCTCGGGATTTCCCGACCGACCCTGCACGCCAAACTTGAGAAATATAACCTCGGCAATCCATCCGACAAAGGAGGAGTGCGATCGCATGACTCAGTCAAACCCTTTTACACTCTGTAAAACATCCTGACACTGTTGGTCTTTCGGGCTATGGCTGAGAGCAGAGTGATAAAAATTTTGCCGGTTGCCGGCGCCTCTCAGGAGCCGCGGTCGGACACGGTCTTGCCGCGAATTTTGGCGACCCAACTGGCGATGATATAGGCGGCGCAGCCGCAGCCGTCATCGGGGTTGACGTAGATCGCCGCTACCGGGCAGTTTTTCGCGCAGGCGCCGCATTCCATGCAGCCGTTGTGGTCGATTATTTCCGCCTTACCGCCTCTGACCAGAAAGATGCGGTGCGGGCACACCACCTGGCAGTTGCCGCAGCCGATACATTTCTCCACCGATAAACGGAGGATGGCGGTGTCGTCGAGGTATCTGAAGTCTTGCATGGAATTTTCCTCTTTCGTTACACAAACGGGCCGGCCACCCAGCACCCCAGGGCCAGGAGTGCCGAGCCGATCTGAAATATCAGACCCTGGCGCATCTCCCGGGCGACTCCCGACAAGGAGGTGAAAGGCGTCGAACCGGTGAAATTCATCGCCAGAAAGGCCGCACAGCCGCTGGTCCACAGCAGGATGGCGAGCCTCTCGATGGCGGGCATCGCCGGAAGTCCGGTAAAGAGCAGCAGGGCGGCTAGCCCCCCGATTATTGCCCCCTTCAGCCAGAATTGGCGAAACGGCAGCCATGGCAGCAGCAGAGGTGTTGCTACCGCCCCGGCGAGAATTGCGGTCAGGGTGGCAAGGATCAGCAGTAAACCTCGGTTGACGGCGAGGGCCGGGGAAAAGAAGTTCGGTGAAATTCCCGACAGGAAAAAAAAGAGCACGGCGGCGACGGTCAGCTGTTTCCACAGCATGCAAATTTCCAAGGGGATGAGGACCGCCCGCTCGGCCAGAGTGAAGGTCACCGTCCGCATCCCTTCATCGGCCTCTCCGGTCCGCAGAAATTTGGGCAGATCGGCGGCAAGGATCGGCCCGAACCGCCCCCTGAAGCCGCACAACTCTTTCAGCCGATGGGCGGCCACCCCGTTTGCCGAGAGCTGGGGCAGGAGCAGTTGGCGGTGGCTGACAATCCGGTCGAGTTCCGCCTTTGCCACCTGGTAGGCGATCTCCTCGGCGGAAAAGGTTCCCTTGCCCGCCGCGCACCAGACATTGATGCCGCGGGTATCGACGACCAGGATCCAGACGTTCATCCCGCTGAGTTCCTGGCGCAGGGCATCAAAACTCAGTTTGTAGTTGGCGGTGACCAGTACCGCCGAGTCGTCTTTCGGCTCGCCGAGGCCGTAGAGGCCCGGGGTGACCTTATAATCGTCGCGGGCAAAGCCGGTTCTGGCGCCGATGGTGCCGAACCGGTCGCGGCCGGTAAGTGCCGCGGCCACCCGCGGTACCCGGCCGGCCGGGGTATCGATAAAGCCCTCGACAAAGGGGAGAATAACGTAGCCGGCTCGTTCGTCGCCACTGGACCGTGGCGGCGGCTTCGGGCCTCAACAGGGGCCGGCGGCGACTTCCGCCGGCGCTTTGACCGGCTTCGGGGTGGATGGCGAGTCCGGACTCGCCGGCTGTAACGGGAAAATGTGTTGCTGGAGCTCTGTACTCATACTGTCCCCGGGAAAAAATCTTGATTTCTACCGCACCGCCACTTCTATGTAAGCATGGCGAACCCTTTTGCAAGGTCGGCACGGAGATCAGCGCAGTTTTCCAGGCCGATACTGAGACGGACCACGGTCTTGCCGGCATATCGCGAAGGCGTGGCCCGCACGGTCTTGGCGGCGGTGACAAGACTCTGATAACCGCCCCAGCTGTAGCCCAGCCGAAACAGGGCCAGGGAGTCGATGAAGGCGGCAA
The DNA here is from genome assembly GCA_038224105.1 of Desulfobulbales bacterium. Lineage (GTDB taxonomy): Bacteria > Desulfobacterota > Desulfobulbia > Desulfobulbales > Desulfocapsaceae > Desulforhopalus_A. The sequence continues at coordinate 12,189 of JBBRGP010000004.1, forward strand.
GTTCGGTCTCGGAATAGTCCTTTTTGAAGGTGAAACCAAAGAGGCCGGACGAGCCCCGGAAATCCCGCTGCCAGAGATGATGTTCGGGATGGCGGGGCAGGGCGGGATGGAGAACCTCGTCAACCAGTGGCACGGTCTCCAGCCATTTGGCCACCGCCAGCGCCGACTGTTCGTGCTGCCGCAGCCTGGTGGCCAGCGAATGAAGGCCGCGCAGGGCGAGATAGCATTCCTCGGCCGGGGTATAAATCTCCATCAGCTTATAGAACTCCGCGAAAACCCCGGCGTATTTTTCACCGACGGTGACCGTGCCGGCGAGGACGTCGGAGTAGCCGGAGATGTATTTGGTTACCGAGTGGATGGTTGCATCGACCCCCAGCGCGAACGGCTTCAGGTGTAGGGGGGTTGCCCAGGTGGCGTCGAGCAGGGTGACGATGTTTCTCGGCCTGGCGATGGCGGTGATCGCTGGAATGTCCTGGAGCTCGAAGGTGATGGAGCCGGGTGATTCGAGGAGGATGAGGGTGGTGTTCGCTTCTATATACTGCTCGATATCGGCGCCGACATTGGCCGGGACCAGGGTGTGGCGGATATTGTATTTCTCCAGAACTTTCCGGCAGAATCGTTGGCCCGGCCCGTAGGCGTTGTCTACGACCAGGAGGTGGTCGCCGCTTCTGGTAAAGGCCATGAGGGCGGTCTGGATGGCGGCGATACCTGATTGAAAAACCCTGGTCACCGCCCCGCCCTCGAGTTGCCGCATCGCCTCCTCGAACTGTCGCTGGGTGGGTAGCCGGTCGGTGCCGTAGCTGATTCCCGGATACTCGTGGCGCCGACTCTTGAGCATGTCGGCATAACAATCAAAGAGCACGGTCGAGCCCCGATAGCATGGGGGGTTGATGGTATTCGCCGGAATCGTATCCCTTTCCGGCCAGTTCGTGGCGATTATTTTGGTTTCTTCCTGCATGGGATGACCTCATCTGACGGTTGGTGGAAGCGGCCTGGGCGGTGACGGCGCTCGGATTGTGCCGCTCCGGCAGCTATCCTGCCGATCGGGAGCAAGAGTGGACGTTGACTGTACCACAAGAAAAACGGTATAAGGGAGAAATTCCGGCAATTCTGCCGACATTTCATAGTTGCTGCCGTCCGAACAGGCTACTCTGGTGGTAACCGCACACCTTCATTTTCCTCTGAAATTACCAGAATTCGATGAATAAGAAACCCGCCGCCCTCTTTTTTGATAAAGACGACTACGAACTTCTCCGCATCGTCAATGATGTGATCGGCGGCAACTACCACGCCAGGGCTCTGCGCTCCCTGCTGGTTGAACATATGCATCCGAACGGCATTAAAGAGATGGCGGCGGCCCGGGGCCTGCGCATCGCCTATGCCATCGCCGGCCTGCTCGGCTCCCTGGAGGAGGGAAAAGCCGGGGACCGGATCAAATCCCTGCGTTCGCTGCGCGACGAGGTCTTTCTCTCCGCCACCACCTTCCACCAGATCAATACCGCCCGGGTCCTCCTGCAGATCATGAAGGATCTGCTGCGCAGCCGCGACAACGAACTGCGCCAGCTTAAACTGGCCCACGATTTCCGTATGGTCTCCACCGGCAATCCCCGCCTGGTCCGGATCCAACTGGCCAAATACCTCCTGCTGGAGATGCCCGAGGAGTTCAACCAGTTCACCTTCGACGACCATGTCCACGACGCCAACACCAAAGGCCGCAAATCCCCCACCCATCTGCTCATGGATGCCTGGATCAAGGGGATTCGCAACCTCACCGTCGTCTATTACAACTATGTCAGCCCGGAGGTGGTCGAGGAATTGATCGAGGCCAGCACCATCCTCGATATCCGGGTCCAGGTCGGCATCGAGATGTCGGCCCGTTTCCGCAACAAGTATGTCCGTTTTACCTGGGAACCGCACGGCTTTATCGGCAACAGGTCATTTCTCACGTTTCTCCGCGAGGAGGCGGTCATCAAGCTTCTCGACGAGGGCCGCCAGGTCTCGCACTATCAGCAGAGATATGTGTTCGATGTGTTGGATGTCTATAATAATCGGCATCGCCAGAACCTCAACCGGGACCTCGAGCTGACGCTCACGCCACTCAAACGGGAGGATTTTCTCCGCTTTGTCGGGGCCGGGCAGCCGTCGGTGCTGCACCTCGCCAGATTTATTCACAACGCCCTGGTCGGAGAAATTGAAATGAAGGTTCCGGCTTTGCGGCAAGAATTGACATCTGCCCCCGAGGAAAGGGCTGGCCAGCTGCAGAACCTTCTGGAAAGGTTCAAGAAATATTCGGTGGAAGCGATCGTCAGCCAGTTCCTGCTGCCATCCTGTAATCCGGAAGTGCACGATCCGGCCCGTCCCGAGGATAGCGCCGATCTTCCCGAACTGCTCCGGCAGGGTCCCAAGGCCCTGCTCACCCGGCTGCTGTCGCTGCATTCCGGTTCAAGGTTTACCCTCAACCTCAGTAATCTCACCATCCAGGACACCCTGGAACTGCTTTATACCTGCGAGGGCATGATCAGCCATATCGAGACCTATAACCTCAAAACCGCGGCCCATGGGGTCATTGCCAACCATGGCCAGGGACGGGAACCTTTTGCCGGAGAGGCGGTCGATCTCAAAAGTCCCGAAAAACATTACACCCTGATCAGCGATTTGCAGCAGGCTTTGAATGAGGATAATGTCATCACCCTGAAGCGGGCGATCCGGGCGATCATCTGGGATTATGAAGAACAGTGCCTGCAGCTGAAAAGGCGTGTCGAGCTGCTGCCCGGCAATCTACAGGACCAGAAAAAGCCGGCTGACGAGTATGACCGGATGGTCGAACGCAAACAGCAGCTGGTCGATATTCTCTATAATCTTGAAAGCTTTCATACCTTCTACAGCAAACGGATCCTCGGATCGCGTATCGGTTCGGGATCGACCGGGCAGGCCGAAGATCAATACGGCATGGGGATGGTGGTCCTCGATACGCTGCCGGCAAGAGCCAGGAATGCGGTTGCCGATGAAATTGTCGGTGGGAAGCGGCTGCTTCTTCCGGTCAGCGCGCTTTTGACCAAACACTCCCACAACCGCAGCCATGATCCGGCCAAAACCCACGGGAAAAGGAGTTTTTGGGAAAAGCTTCAGGTTGCCAGGAATGCGGCCGGCCGGCCGTGGCATGACTGGAGTCTCGATGGATTGCTGGTCCATCCCGGCGTCCCCGGCAATGTCGCGACGCTTGGCGGCGTCAGCCGCAACGACGATACCGAGAAGCTTTTTACCCGGACCAGGACTGAGGAAAAACTTGGAAACCCGTGGACCTATCTGAACACCAACCTGAAGAACACCCTGAAGGTGCTGTTCGGTTTGATCCCGGCCTTTCTGGCCTTCAGCCTGACCAAGGACTGGTGGCTGCTCGCCTATTTCGGTGCCTTCATCTGGTTTGCGATTACCGGTTTCCGCAATATCATCCAGTCGGTGCTCGGCGGCGGCGGGTTTCGCCGATCCCCTCTGCTGCCGTGGAATTCCCTGATCAGCTGGAGCCGGATCGCCGATTCCCTGCTTTATACCGGCTTTTCCGTGCCGCTCCTCGACACCCTGGTTAAGACCCTGCTGCTTGACCAGACCTTCGGTATCACCACCGCCACCAACCCCATTCTCCTGTACGCGGTCATGGGGCTGGCCAACGGTATCTACATCAGCGGCCACAATATCTTTCGGGGATTGCCGCGAGCGGCCGCCACCGGCAATTTTTTCCGGTCCATTCTCGCCATTCCCCTGGCAATTGTTCTCAACGCGGTCATCGGCCTTACACTCGAGATGGGCGGCGTGGCCAATGTCGCCGACGGATTACAGAAGTGGGCGGCGGTCATTTCCAAGTTCGCCTCCGACTGCGTCGCCGCGGTCATCGAGGGGCTGGCTGACCGGCAGACCAATATCCGGGCCCGCCTCGCCGCCTACCAGACCAAGATCTCTCAACTCTTTGCGGTCTTCTCCCGCCTGGAACTGCTGTTCCCGGAGGAGGATGTGCTCGACGTCCTGCAATCGCCGAAGATGGTCATCGAAACCCTCAACTACGAAGCCCGGGAGCAGGAAAAGCTGATCATCGTCAATGCCCTCGATCTCATGTATTTCTGGATGTACCAGCCGAGAGCCGGGCGGGCCCTTGCGATTATTCTCGAGCAGATGACCCGGGAGGAGTGGCTGATTTTTTATCGCTCACAGCTGGTCCTGAAACGGTACCGGGAGATTAGTCAAGTCTTTGTCGACGGCCTGGTCGGCCGAAATTTTTCCAAGGCGCTCTCCTTTTATCTCGACCGGTTCGAGGAGTATCTGCAAGATCTGGAAAAACTCGGCAAGGCGAAAAAGTGGCCGTAGAAACTCGTTTGTTCGCTGTTTTCTCTGGTGACCCTGAATATTTTCGGTCATTTACCGAAAGCGGTTGCGGCGGCGCTTGACTTCGCATCTTCCGGCCATACTGTTATCGGCAGTCAGTTGCATTTTACCTCTACAAAAAGGAGACTCCATGCTGCACAAGAAAATGGCTCAAGCCCTGAATGAACAGATCAACAAAGAGATGTACTCGGCATTTCTTTATATGTCGATGTCCGCCTATTCCAATAAGGTCGGACTGAAAGGTTTTGCCAATTGGTTTATGGTGCAATATCACGAAGAGATGTTCCACGCCATGAAGCTGTTTGAATATGTTCAGCGTCAGGGCGAGGAGGTTAAACTCGGTGTGATCAAAGCCCCACCGGCGGAATTTTCTTCACAGCTTGATATGTTTACCCAAACCCTTACCCATGAGCAGTATATCACCAGTTCAATCAACGAACTCATGGAACTGGCGATCAGCAAGAAGGATCACGCGACCCAGATCTTTCTTGAGTGGTATGTAACCGAACAGGTCGAGGAGGAGGAGAACGACAACGATATAATCGCCCAGTTGAAACTGATCGGCGACAATCCCCACGCCCTGCTCATGCTCGATCGCGAGCTTGCCGGGCGGGCGGCTACGGTCCCGACCGATTTCAGCAAAGGTGTCGAGGCGGCCGCAAAGGCGGCGGCATAAATACGCTCAGCGCTTCTTTTCTACTCTTAACCCCTTCAGAGGTACTTCGGCATCGAAACCTCTGAAGGGGCTCACCAATTTTTCTTTATCTTCGCACCATTTGCATTTATCTTCATGAGGTTTTTGTAATCGTTTGCGGTTCGGCAACCGGGGTGTCTTGTGCTGTCCGCTGCCGGGAATGAAGTTGCCTCGCCAATACCCGCATCCTGGCCATCAGTACCTTATAGGGTGTTGGTCAGGTACTTGAAAGTACGCGATGTTCCATAAAGGAGTGTTTTGATGACCCCGAGATCGCCCCGGTATAGTTATCCGACATCGAAAGAGGACGCCGTTGCCGCGAAAACCGGTGCCGAAACCCCGCAAACGACGTCCCCCAGTTACCTCCTGTCGTACGCTGACACCGAATTTTTGACCAGGGAGGAACTCCGGCCGATCCGTTTGCAACTGGAGTTGTTGAAACCGGAACTCCTCCAGCAGGAGCACGGCATCGATGCGACGGTGGTGGTGTTTGGCGGCAGCAGGATTCCCGAGGAAGGGACCGCCAGGGAACATCTTGCTCAGGCGGAAGAAGCGGCCGCGGCCGCTCCGACCAACCCGGACCGCCGGCGGCGGGTGGCCATTGCCAGGCGGATCCTGGCAAAGTGCCATTACTACGAGGAAGCGCGTAAACTGGGGGCCTTGCTGTCGAAGATCCACCATCCTCGCACCTGCCGCAATCTGGTAGTGATCACCGGCGGCGGGCCGGGCATCATGGAAGCGGCAAACCGCGGTGCCCAGGAGATCGGGGCCAAGACCATGGGAATGAACATCGTCCTCCCCCACGAACAGGCGCCGAACCCCTATATCACCCCTGAACTCTGTTTTCAATTCCACTATTTTTCCATCCGTAAGATGCATTTTCTCATGCGAGCCCAGGCCCTGGTGGCATTCCCCGGCGGCTTCGGGACGCTCGATGAACTGTTCGAGACCCTGACCCTGATCCAGACCAAAAAAATCAAACCCCTGCCGGTCCTCCTGTTCGGGCGGGAATTCTGGAAAAAGGTGATCGACTTCGATTTTCTTGTCGACGAAGGCGTGGTATCGCCCGAGGACCTCGACATTTTTCGCTATGTCGAAACCGCCGAGGAGGCTGCCGGAATTGTTGAAGCATACTATGTCGCGCAAAAAGAGGAGTGGATCGAGCGGCGGGGCGGGACAACTCGAAGCGGCAACCTTCTGGTATCGCGTGGAAAGTAATGCGGGCCCCGGACGGGACTTTTTCTCGGTCGCTCCACCTCCTTATGGAGCTATGTTATGTGTTTCGTACGGATGGTTTTCGAGGTATTGGCGGCGCCGGTGGTGATAGTCGGTGAGATGCCGCTCGATTGTCGCGCCGGTCAATTCCCGGCCAAAAGAGTTCGCCCCGGTCTGCCCGTCCTTTGCCATCAATTGTTCAAGAATTTCATGACCCACCTCACTGCGGTAATGCGACTGCTCCCAGAAGTATTGCATGGTGTCACGGCCGGTGGCCTGAGGAATCTCTTCGGTGGTAATTCTATTGAAGCCGGAAAAATCAAGGAGCCGGATATCGCAGCCTTGCTGCCTCCGTTCATCGATCATCCGCGTCAGCGCCCGTTTCCAGGTATCGAGCGCCTCCCCCTGGCTTGCCCAGTACGACAGCTCGGCCAAGGCATGGACAGGCTGAAGATAAAAGCGGAAGAGGGTTCCGGTCCGACAATAATCAGCCGTTACCCGATTCAATAGCTCGATGGTGGCGGTTGGCTCGGGAGGGGGTGCCTGGGGTTCGCTTTCTTTCAAAACCTCTTCGAAGGCCTTTGTCGTCCCCCCTTCGTCGCGCATGATAACTTCCAGGCATCGCGAAGTTTTTTGCCCATAAGAGGCGAGAAGCGAAAGACAGCTCTGCTCGGAGCTGCCCATTAAAATTTTCAGGGTATCGGCCGTCATGGCCATGGAAAAAGATCGCTTGATGTTCAGAAAAGTCCGCCATAGCGGGTAGAAGGTTCCGTCCGCGACCAGCGATCCGTCGAAATCGGTGTTGCCGGTTTTCTCCCTGAACTGCCATCCGTAATCAAGTCCCCAGATAACAATTTCCGGGCGGTGGAAAAAACCGGTGTGACGCAACATGCCGACCGCGTCACCTACCGAGGCGCCGGCGATGGCGAGGTTGAACACCCGTTTCCCGGCAAACGGTGCGGCATTGGTCGGCAGGCCAATTTCCGTCCTTGAACTCCCGAGGAAGACGACCTCAGGACGGTACCGATAAGCGGCATAGGTCTTGGCCCAGGGCAGGATTTTTTGTTGCGCCGGACTGAGTCTTCTCAGCAAGGGGGAGTCCCATTGGTGAATGAAATATGGATCAACGGCATAGTTCAACGAGACAATAACGGTCAACACCAGGAGCGCCGCCAGCCCGGCTGCCCAAAAAAACTTCCCTAAAGCGTCGTGAGTGGAAGGGGGCTTCATGGCGAGCTAAAATTGCGCATAAATAAAATCGTTGGTTCGCTCGATACTCAGAACGCATAACGCAAAAATGGCTCCGACAGCTATCCCCCAGCGTCTATTCGGCACCCAGGTGCGGCCTGGAAGGGAGGAAGATGCCGAGTTAGGACGTTGGGGGTGGGCGAGGAACAGCTCGTTGGTATTGGGCATGCAAAAAGCGATAAAGGCACTGATAAGAAGCATCCCATAGCCAAGCGGATCGAGTTCAGTGACCGGGGAAATTCCATTGCGGCCAGCCATCCCTGCCAGGACCGCCAATGCCGAAGGGACATCGGGAGCCCGAAAAAAACACCAGGCAACCATTACCGCTACCAGGGTAAGTGCTTGTTTTGCAATAGTTATAACTCTCGATGGAGATTTTTCTCGGGCACCGATCATAAATTGCCAGCCGTGTTGAACGCAAAGATAAAGTCCGTGCAACCCGCCCCATATGACAAAGGTCCAATTGGCGCCGTGCCACAAGCCGCCGAGCAACATGGTCAGGAGGAGGTTGCGGTAACGGGTCAACTGCCCCTGACGGTTTCCTCCCAGGGGTATATACAGATAATTCCTCAGAAACCTCGAAAGGGAAATATGCCATCTCTGCCAGAAATCGCTGACACTGGTGGCCTTGTAAGGCGAGTTGAAATTGATCGGTATCTGAAATCCGAATAACCGCGATACCCCTACGGCCATATCCGAATAGCCGGAAAAATCAAAATACAGCTGCAAGGTGTAGGCGAGCATCCCCAGCCATGCCTGAAAAAATTGTGGGTTGCCATCGGCAAAAACAGGTGTCATCGCCGAGGCCAGATTATCGGCAATCAAGAGTTTCTTTGCCAGGCCGAATGTGAAAATGGCAATGCCGGTCGCGAAATTTCCGGCACTTGCCCGGTACTTGCTGGAGTCGGCGAACTGCGGCAGCATCTCCTGGTGATGGAGGATGGGGCCGGCGACAATGTAGGGGAAATAGGAGGCGAACAACAGGTAATGGATGAAATCTATGTTCTTGATCTTTTCGTGATAGGCATCGACTAAAAACGAGATTTGGGTGAAGGTGAAAAATGAAATTCCGATGGGCAGGATGATATTTACCACGGGTATTCCGGTACCCGTGACATCATTTATCGAGAGTATGAAAAAATTCACATATTTGAAAAAACAGAGCAAAAGTAAATTAAAGGAGATCGAGACGGTCAGCCATCCCCGGCGGGAGAGTCGTTCGGCGGCAATTATTCGCCTGCCCGCCCAATAATTAACAAGAACCGAGGAAAGGAGGATGGGTATATAGCGGTAATCCCACGAGCCGTAAAAAAACAGTGATGCCAGCAAAAGCCACACTGCCGCCCAACGCATATTTTTGCCGGCAAGAGCGTAAAACCCGCATACGGTGAGCGGAAGAAAAATGAAAATAAATGAAAACGAATTAAAAACCATATTCTTCTTGATCCCGATAAACAGCACTCATGATAAGGTCCCCTTTACGGGGGGCAGGGCCACTTTGCGACCCGTGTTTCATAAATCACCACGCCCCTCATATTCCTCAGCCGCTGCTGCACCAACATGGCGGAACAAAGGTTTGGAACGGTGGAAAATAGCGGCAGACCATGTGTCACCGCCGCCGTTGAGCAGTTCAGGCCGTTATAGTACCGCATGCGATAATTTCTATCCAACCTCTTTTTCGAAGAACCTCCGGCTGTTTTCCGCAACTGTTTCAAGTTTCGTTCAGCCCGAGGAGAGGGATTATCGGGCGGCCGCGGTTGACGAACCTGCCGGGAAAATTGTATCCTTCTCGTTGAAGAGACGCGGAGGAGCCATTTCATTTTCTGCCAGGAACAGCGTATGGTCCACAAATATCCTAAGGATCTGGTTCAGCAAATCCTCACCCTCTGGCGACTCGGTCCCCCAGGGATGGAGAGACCCGGAGCGGGGTACTGGCGACTGCCGGAACCCCAGATTCTGGAAGAGTTGGTGTCCACTGCCTACCAGGTCAGTCAGATGCAGGAGGAAGCCCGTGGACCTCGTTTCCGGCTGATGGTTTGTGAACCGGAAGACGTCGACGAGGACGGCAGCGGCGAGGCGCTTGGTCTCTTTACCCTCTGTTTTACGGTGCCGCGCCCGTATAACGAGTATGAACTCATCAAACTCGGCCCATCCATCGACTATAATAATTCGCTCATCGGCATACGTTACCGGCGCACGGAAGGTCTGCAGATCTGGGGCTTGATCCATTCCGGTTCGCGGTGGATGCACGTCATCCATGGTGGCAGCAAGCAGGCAACCCCACTGCCGCCGGCTCTTGGCATCAACATCGTCGGGGCAGGTCGGCTGATTGTCTGCCGAGGCATCGAGATCCTTGCCCAGTTGAGCGGCGGCACCATCATCTCGCCATCGACCCACGTCTTTCGTTCACAATGGGTTGCCAGGCGGTTTGGCCGGGTGCGCAGTGAACTTGCCGCGCTGCACGAACAGAATCGCCACCGGCAACCGGGGGAGTGGGCGCGTATCGATGCCTCCTTCATTCCGGCACTCTATCTCGAATTTTTCAAACATGTCATCAGTACGGTGCGGCGGTCCGGCCATGGCGGGACCATTATTTCTTTTCCGGCCGGGATAGATGAACTCGTCGCCCATGACAATCCGTATATCGATCTCAAATACCGTTTTGCCGAAGGCGACCCCCGTAACCAGCTCAGAAGTATCGTTCTCGGGATCATGGAAGTCCTGGCAAAAAATTGCGGCCGGATCCATGGCCCGGAATATCGAGCCGGATGGAAGGATTATGTATCGCTGCAGACCGAGGAGCTTTCGCAACTCGACGAGCGGGTGTTTAAGTACGCCCGGTTTATCGCCAGGCTGACCGGGGTCGACGGCGCCGTGGTGACCACCGAAGGTCTGGAGATCATCGGTTTCGGCGGAATAATTCAGGGAGCCATGGAAATGGGCGGGAGCGTTGCCCGAGCGCTTGACCCGGAAGGTGCCCGCATCCAGGTGGAACGAGTCGAAAGCGTCGGCACCAGACACCGATCCCTCTACTACCTTTGCCACAAGCTTCATGACGTGCTGGGAATAATTGTTTCCCAGGATGCTAAAGCCAGTGCCGTCACCTGGAACAAGGATATGGTGACATGCTGGGACGTTATTCCCATCGATTTTGCTTAGATCTCCGAATACCGTGTCAGTGTTCCCATCGCCGTGGCAGACGAAATAGAGTTGCAATCATTCCGGTGGCTGAGGTATTCTCAACTCTTTAATACCCTCGGAACTCCAGGGGAATCGCGTCGTGACGGAAAATAGCATATATCCTCTAAGGGATCAGGCAAAGAAAATTTCAAGGTGTTGAGGAGAATGGTGGCATGGTTGAAGATCTGACTGTTGCACTGGAAAAGGTGGCTGCCGGGCAGTTGAAGAAGAAGCCGTCCCCCGAGAAACTCGGATTTGGGGTGCATTTCACCGACCATATGTTCCTGATGAAATGGGATCGTGAAAATGGCTGGCATGATGCAAAGATATGCCCGTATCAGGATTTTCGGCTCGATCCGGCGACCATGGTTTTCCATTATGGCCAGGCAATTTTTGAAGGTCTCAAGGCGTATCGGGGCAAAGACGAGCAGGTGCGTCTTTTTCGTCCCAAGGATAATTTCGAGCGGATGAATAGTTCAGCGGTGCGGATGTGTATGCCGCGGTTGCCGGTGGAGAAGATGGTCAATATCCTGAAGTCGCTCGTATACCTCGAAAGAGAGTGGGTTCCGAGAGGATCCGGGGCAACCCTCTATATTCGCCCGACGATGATCGCCGTTGAACCGACGCTCGGGGTGAAACCTTCATCGAGCTACTGCTTTTATATTATCATGTCGCCGGTTGGAGCTTATTATGCGGAAGGATGCAATCCGACCAGGATCTATATCAGCGACCAGTATGTCCGGGCGGTAAAAGGCGGAGTCGGCAATGTAAAGACCGCGGGAAATTACGCCGCATCGCTCTATACGTTGGAAATAGCCAAAAAAGCTGGCTGCACGCAGGTGCTCTGGCTTGATGCCTGCGAGCATAAGTACGTCGAGGAGGTGGGGACCAGCAATATCTTCTTCAAAATTGACGATCAGTTGATCACCCCGCCCCTGGAAGGTTCCATTTTAGGAGGACTGACCAGGGATTCGGTCATCAAAATGGCCTCCTCCTGGGGGCTGGCCGTGGCCGAGAGAAGGCTTGCGATTGATGACATTCTCGCGGCCAATAAGGAGGGGAGGCTGCAGGAAGCGTTCGGCACCGGCACCGCCGCCGTTATCTCCCCCATTGGTGAATTTCTTTACAAAGATCAAAGCTACATCATCAGTAATGGCCGAACCGGTGAAGTGGCGGCCCGACTCTATTCCGAACTGCAGGCAATTCAGAACGGCGATCAGAACGACCCGTTCAAATGGGTGGTCCAGGTCGGATGATGTGCGAAAAATCAGAGATTTAGGCGGTTTTGCACTGAATGGGGCAAACCGCCGCCCATCCCACGTTTTTTTTTAAACCCCGCCCTTGATTTTTAAAGATCACACCCTATATTTTTGCGCAGTTCGATATACCACCATGAAAATCGGGCAAAAAATCAATTTGGGACTCCTTTTTGTCGCCGCGAGTCCCTTTTTCCGAAACAAACCATTTGTATCGTTAGGAGGTAGTAATGAAGATTCGTCCATTGAATGATCGTCTTTTGGTGAAACGACTTGCTGAAGAGGCAAAAACAGCAGGTGGAATCATTATCCCCGACAGTGCCAAAGAGAAGCCGGCTGAGGGTGAAGTTGTTGCGGTTGGTCCGGGAAAAGTAAATGATAAGGGAGAAAGAATTGCGTTGCAGGTAGCCGCCGGCGACAGGGTGCTGTTTTCAAAATACGGTGGTACCGAGGTCAAGATTGATGGTGAAGACTATCTTATCATGCGTGAAGATGACGTCCTCGGGATTGTTGTCAAGTAACTGCAGATCGTTCTGACCGTAGCGTACGTTATTAATAAAGATGAGAACATCTCGTTGAAAAAGGGAGAGTAGAATAATGGCTGGAAAAGAAATCAAATATGGAGTGAAGGCCCGTGAGTCGATTCTCACCGGCGTCAATACCCTTGCGAATGCTGTCAAGGTGACTTTGGGCCCGAAAGGCCGCAACGTCCTTATCGAGAAATCCTTCGGCGCCCCCACCATTACCAAGGATGGTGTAACCGTTGCCAAGGAGATTGAACTGAAGGATAAATTCGAGAATATGGGCGCCCAGATGGTTAAGGAAGTTGCTTCCAAGACCTCGGATGTAGCCGGTGACGGCACCACCACTGCGACGATTCTCGCCCAGTCCATTTATACCGAAGGCGTCAAGCTTGTCGCCGCCGGTGGCAATCCGATGGAAATCAAACGCGGTATCGATAAAGGTGTCGCGTGCGTCGTTGCCGAATTGGCCAAAATCGCCACTCCGACCAAAGAGCAGAAAGAGATCGCCCAGGTTGGCACCATCTCCGCCAACAGCGACGAAACCATCGGCAACATTATTGCCGAGGCCATGGATAAGGTGGGCAAAGAAGGCGTCATTACCGTGGAGGAAGCAAAATCCATGGATACCAGCCTTGATGTCGTTGAAGGTATGCAGTTTGATCGTGGTTACCTTTCCCCCTATTTTGTCACCGATCCGGACCGCATGGAAGTAAGCATGGACGATCCCTATATCCTCCTCGTGGAAAAGAAGGTTTCCAGCATGAAGGATCTCCTGCCGGTACTCGAGTCGGTTGCCAAGATGGGCAAGGGACTGTTCATCGTCGCCGAAGACGTTGACGGCGAGGCCCTGGCCAATCTGGTTGTCAATAAACTGCGGGGCCCCCTGAACGTCGCCGCCGTCAAGGCCCCGGGCTTTGGCGACCGTCGCAAGGCCATGCTTGAAGATCTCGCCACCCTCACCGGCGGCCAGGTCATCACCGAAGATCTCGGCATCAAACTTGAAAATGTCACCGTCAACGATCTCGGCACCTGCAAGCGAATCGTTGTCGACAAGGATAATACCACGATTATCGATGGCGCCGGCGATAAAGATAAGCTTGCTGCCCGCGTCAAGCAGATCCGCACCCAGATCGAGGATACAACCTCCGATTACGATCGCGAGAAGCTGCAGGAACGTCTTGCCAAACTGATCGGTGGCGTTGCGGTCATCAATGTCGGTGCCGCAACTGAGATCGAGATGAAAGAGAAGAAGGCTCGTGTCGAAGATGCCTTGAATGCAACCCGCGCAGCGGTGGAAGAAGGGGTTGTTCCCGGCGGCGGCGTGGCCTACATCCGCTGCCTCAAGGTCCTCGCCAACCTGGAACTGCCAGGTGAGCAGGCTCTCGGCAAAAACATTCTGCTCCGGGCTCTCGAGGAACCGATCCGCCAGATTGCCAACAATGCCGGTCGTGAAGGCTCGGTCATCGTCGAGCATGTAAAAGGTCTGGAAGGAGCCATGGGCTTCAATGCCGCTACCGAACAATATGAAGACCTCATCGCTGCCGGCGTTATCGATCCCGCCAAGGTGACCAGAACCGCGCTGCAGAATGCGGCATCGGTTTCCGGCATGCTGCTGACCACCGAGTGTGTCATCGCCGATATGCCCGAAGAAAACCCTGCTTCGGGCGGAATGCCGCCGGGCATGGGCGGAATGGGGGGCATGGGCGGAATGATGTAAGATCCTCCCCCGTCCTCTCGGATTTTTTGCGAGTGGAAAAGTGACAGAAGGCCCCGGATATCGGGGCCTTCTGTTTTTATGGTAAAAGTGCTCTGTGCCGAGTGAAAAGTATTGACACGGCGGGACCTATGAGGTATTAATTTTCGCCTTATCTTAAGGCGATGTAGCTCAGTCGGTCAGAGCATGCGGCTCATATCCGCAGTGTCCGGGGTTCAAGTCCCTGCATCGCCACCAGATTTTTACTAGCCATTTTGGCTGTTTATATATAAACCCGTTGCGAGTTGTCGCAACGGGTTTTCTTTTTTCTGGCAGTGTGTAAGCACTATGTAAGCAGAAACAATAAAGACCGATCCAGATTTTCTCTGTACCCGGCCGGTGTTTTCACCCATTAGGGGTGGATTTATACCGCCGCTCCCTCTGCCTTCCTGCTCCTTGTGGCCTTTTTGGATCTATAACCAGAAGGTTATTGGTTCAAGTCCGGTCCCAGCTACAAAGAGAATTCAAGGGGTTATGTTGAAAAACATAACCCCGTTTTTGTCTCAAATTTGCTCTCCGCACTATTTCCCGCATACGTTCTTAGAGTTGCAAATATGACAACTCAACCGACCACACATACAGTCAAAAGTAAAGTCTTGGGCCAAACGAATTTAAGCAGTCTTGTTTATCTGGATCATACTTGTCCCGGGAAACAATTGGTCTGCAAAACTGTCTCTCACAGAGCCAAGCCCGAGCTCATCACGGCTTTCCTTTTGAACATTTGATCTCCTTGGCAGATCAACCAGGCATCCATGGTCCATACACTAGAAACTACCCGTAATCCTCACATCAATTCGAAGTTAGAATTATTTTTCCATGACAAATGTCACTTCAAATCCTCTGCAAGATCGATACTTCTGTAACCTGCTCGAAAGTGAGAAAGCATCTTTACCATCAAACGCCAGGAACACATCCAAGCCCCTATCAAG
>JBBRGP010000005.1:0-26684 GCA_038224105.1 Desulfobulbales bacterium
CTGTCAATATTCTTTTTTGCTTTTTGTGCCGTTCGATTCGCCGCCAAGCACCGGCCCAGTTCCCCAGGCCCGCCCTCGCCGGCCCCCTCGCTCAGGACCGCGGCAAACTACTTGAGCTGCTGGGGATTGTCAATAAGAAAATTATCAGAGAGAAGGCCTATTTCACCCTTTTCAGTGTCAAGACTTTTTTGCCGCGACCACCGACAGGATCTTCCAGTTTTTCGCCAAGTTCTACAGCCTTTAAAAATCGCTCCTCACCTCCCATCGTGAAGATTTCTTCGCCATTCATTTGTTCGGTCCGCAAGGTCCAGGTTATTTTCTGCAAGGGAACCGAAAGGAGGGTGAGATGAACATGCCACCATTCATCCTTCCGGCTGGCATCCCTGTCAATTTTGTTGACATATGCGTAAAAAAGCATTTTCGGCTCCTTGGCAGCGATCATGACGATATCTCCGACATGAGTCGTCTCTTTAAAGGCAATGAGGTTTTTCAACTCCTCGACAATCTTTTTCATGGGTCATTCCTGGGATTCAAAGGGAGTCGGAAATGTTGGTTATCGATTCAATGACTATCAACTCCGGCGTAAAATAACTCCGGGTGACGCTGGCCTCGTACATCTTTGCCCCGTCGAGCAAGGGATTGATGACCTGGCTGGTGACCAGTCGCACCCTCTTGGCCAGGTGGCGATCTTCTATTGCCGCAAATGTCCCCACAACGTTCAAAATATTTTTTATTGTATGGATAAGTTGCACATTATTGCAATATGTTACTGAATTATTTTCGAGAGTGATACCCGGATCGATTTTTTTCACTTTTGCGTTGTCCAGCAAGGAAAGCGCCTTGGACTCGTCATCGATCACCCTTTGTAACAGGCTTACGCTATTGCCGAAGAAAAACAGATCCTTCCAAAAGCCATAAAGCGGACACAGACCGTCCTGGGGGGAAAGACTCCAATAAGCATATTCAGCCTCACCGTACTCGCCCTGGTGCATAGGAATATCAAAACTGGTCAGAAAATCCTGTAATGCAGCCTTGAGGGGCGCCGGCTCGGCGACACGTACAAAAATCACGCCAAGGGGGGTGGCAAAGAGACTGTTCCAGTTACCGGCTTCGAAAATGACACTTGACTCTTTGCCAAAAAGACCAATCAATTGTTTGATATCTATCCCTGAGGCTGTCTCCAGGCGGTTAAATACATTCGCTAGACCTGAGCCTGTCTCTGCCGCATGGGCAAGCGAAGTCAAAACTCTCTGCACATCGGCAGAGTTTGACCAGTGATACAGCATTGGGGTTGGGGTCGTCAGAGCAAACATGGAACTCTTTATCGGGAGGATATCGAGAAGGTTTCCGGCCGGGGTATCAATGTTTGCTCGCTGATACCGGACAACGAACTTCTCCTTTATACCCGCGGCATGTTTTTGGCGGCTATAGCCAAAGGCGCTGAACCCATTGATTGCACCAATTTTTTTCAAAAAATTGTGCTTGTCGGCAAAAAGGGAAACCAGAAATTCTCGGGTATTGGCGATGGGAAGGAAGAAAAAACACTCCACGTGGCCAACGTTTTTTGTCACTGCCTGGAAATCATCATTTCGTGAAATCGCCTGGAGTTCACCATCAAAGGTGTCAATGCATCGGCGCAGTTGTCGTTCATTGTGGCTGAGCACGGAAAACCCATAGAGATTGACGAGGAAGAGGGGCTCGCGGACGGTGGTAAGACGCTGTATGCGGTGCTTCCCGTATTGTCTGCTGGTTACTACGGTAACCTTGTCACCACCTTGCTTCGATGCCGAGGTCAAAATTTCGGGAAATTTCTTGGGGTTTTCGGGGGATGCGACCATCACCGCGTTTTCTTTCAGAAAATCAGTGAAAGTAAGTGATGGCGGTGCGTTTTTTGGAGGTGGTAAGATGGCGAGAGCAAATCTCTTGCCGCACAACTCGTTGAGCAGCGGGTCATCCTGGGCTGTTTTGATAAAAGCCACAAGGCTATTGAAGGTTGCAAAGGATTCTCCTTGCCTCGGAAATTCAGCGGTGATTTCAGAAAAATCCAGGGACTGGACCTTTTGCCAAAACGAAGACCCGGTGAATTTTCTCAAGGCCGCCATGCCATCCCCCTGCTCAACATAGACCAGGGCAGTATCTGGAATGATCTCCGCCATATTGCGAGGTACCCCGGTTTCGATACGCATGACCAGGATATATATCACCATCAGCGCCACGGTTGCGGCTGCGATAAACGCATTGGTCTTCATTGGGTTGCTTGATTGTCTTTCTTGGTCATGAGGGTATGAACAAGACCATGGCTATTGATCGGTTCGACAGTATTGCACGGCTTCGGCGACATGAATTGTCCGGATCGACGGTTCCCGGTTCATATCGGCAATAGTTCTGGCGATTTTCAGGACGCGGTGATAGGCCCTGGCCGAAAGCCCTAACCTGGCAACGCTTTTCTCGAGGAGTTGTGACGAGGGGGTATCCAAAACACAATACTTCTCCATGAGTTTGGTATTCATCTGACTGTTACAATAGACGCCTGGTTTTTCGATAAATCTTTTTTCCTGAAGAGTTCGGGTTTGATCAACTCGGGCCTTAATCACCCTTGAACTTTCGCCTTTCGCCGGGCTGCTCATCTCAGTGTAATCCAAGGCTGATACCTCAAGGTGGAGATCAATCCGGTCCATCAGCGGTCCGGAAATTTTGCCGGTGTAGCGTTTGATCTCCCCCTCGGTGCAGTCGCAACTGTTGCGGCTGTCGCCGAAGAAGCCGCAGGGACAAGGGTTCATTGCGGCAATAAGGGTGAATCGGGCGGGAAAAGTCAAGGTCAGGTTGGCCCTGGCAATGGTCACTTCGCCATCCTCCAGCGGTTGACGGAGAACCTCAAGGACGTGCTTTTTGAATTCAGGCAGTTCATCAAGGAAAAGAACACCGTTGTGGGCAAGAGACACCTCGCCGGGTTGCGGAACGGTGCCACCGCCGATGAGCCCTGCATCGGAAATTGTATGATGAGGGGCGCGAAAGGGGCGGGTGGCAAATACCGTGTTTTTCTCCGAGTTGTTCCCGGCGACACTGTAAACTTTAGTTGTTTCAATAATTTCCGCGATTGTCATCGGTGGCAGAATAGTCGGAAAACGCCGCGCCAGCATGGTTTTCCCGGAACCGGGCGGCCCTTTTAATAAGATGTTGTGTCCTCCCGAAGCGGCAATCTCCAAGGCGCGCTTGACATGTTGCTGCCCTTTGATATCGGAGAAGTCGACATCGTAGGTGGTGGTGTTCGGCATTGCCTCCGGAGTCATTCGGGTAAGAGGCGGTACGGCGGTAATTCCCGCCAGAAACTCCACCGCCTGGGGGAGAGAGGCAACCGGGATGATCTCGATGCCATCCGGGGCAATCTGGGCCTCGAGGGTGTTTTCCCGGGGAATCAAAATACCTTGCAGGCCGAGATCCCGGGCGGCAATGATCATCGGCAGAATACCGTGTACCCGGTGCACGGCCCCGTCGAGAGAGAGTTCTCCAACCACACAGTACTGCCCTTCCCGTCGCCTCTGGAGGACCTCCGTGGCCTCAAGAATCCCAACAGCAATTGGCAAATCGAAGCCGGCACCTTCCTTTTTGATATCAGCCGGGGCCAGGTTGACGGTTATTCTTTTGTTTGGAAACCGGTAGCCGCAGTTCTTAATGGCTGCCTTAACCCTGTCCTTGCTTTCCCGCACCGAACTGTCGGGGAGCCCTACTGTTGAAAACGTTGGAAGACCGGTCGCAACATCGACTTCGACCTGAATCAACCAGCCGTGTATACCGAGAACCGTGCAACTGGGGATTATTGCAAGCATGGCAAAGGTGACAATGTAAACTAGTTCTAAACTGCTGAGTTATAAAAGCGGATCGGAATTCTTGGTATAAAAGTTCTGCATTTCAGGGGAAAACGCACCATTTTTTTCACGGAAGATGTAAAACGGCGGGAGAATTTTTACTCCCGACCCGCCGTTTTTTCTGCATTCGATGAGAACCAGACGCGCGTCGCTATCGGTCTGCGGGTAACTGTAGACGAACTGGAGGTTTTTTACCGCAAGCCGGTGTTTGTCAACCAGGGAGATGAAAGTGCCGATTTGTCCGGCTGGATAAATGTAATATACCGAACCCTTATTCTTTACTGTCAAAGTTGAGGCCGCCAGGAAATCATCGAGGGTGGCGAGGATCTGGTGGCGGGCAAGGCGCGCCTCTAAATTCTCGGTCTTTCGACCGGATCCCGGGGAGTAGAACGGCGGATTGCAGACGATTGTATCATACGACTCGGGTGAAATAAAAGCGGAGAGTTTTTTGATATCGCCAAGCTCGACGCGGCCTATACCCTGATAATCATTGGCGGTGAGGTTTTTTCTGGCAAGATCGGCCAGGTTCCGCTGAATTTCGACGCCAAGGATATTACTCATTCTGCTTCCCCAGCGATACAGGAGCAGCAGCATGATAATGCCGCAACCGGTTCCCAGATCAAGGATGCGATCTCCATCTCGAACCTTGACAAAATGGCCGATAAGTACCGAATCAACGGAGAAACGGTATCCGCTGGCGGACTGACAACACTTCAGATTGCCATCAAAGAGGCTGTCTCTGGAGAGTCCGATCTTTTTATGATGTTCCGCGTTGCAAAGTTTTGTCACAGAAGCCTCTGAAAGGCAAGGCCGGGCGCTGATTCCCCTGAACCGATGCAATTGCACAACCCAACCATCCAACTTTACCAGGGGACGCCGGTAAATAGTAGATGAATAATAGGCTGGAAAGTATTAAATTTGCAAGCAAGTTGATAGCCCTTTCCGAACCGCGGGAGAATTGATCATCAAGCAGGAGGGAGAAAAGAATGTTCGATATATTTATTAAGACCCATTTTGCCGGCGCACATCACCTCAGAGATTATCCCGGCGATTGCGAACACCCGCATGGGCATAACTGGAAGGTGGAGGTTACGGTTCGGGCAACCGCCCTCGACCAGTATGGAATGGGGATAGACTTCAAGGTGTTGAAAAAAATTGTCAATGGAGCTATCGATAAACTTGATCATCACGATCTCAATACCCTCCCCTATTTCCAGGACCGCAACCCCTCTTCGGAACATATTGCCCGCTTTATTTATGATGAAGTAAGACCTCAGCTGACCAGCGATGACTACGATCTCTACAGTGTCATGGTTATGGAAACCGACAGCCAAGGCCTTACGTATTACGGGGATCGGGAAAGACCTCTATAAATACTTCTCTCCTGAAAACTAAAGGTTCTTCCATGCCAACAATGATTCCGGTCGAACAAGCGGTGGGGATGGTTCTCCCCCACGATATTACCGAGATTGTCGGAGACCAGAAAAAGGGTGCTGCCTTCAAAAAAGGGCACGTCATCCGTGCCGAGGATGTCGCCTATCTCAAACGTCTGGGAAAGGACAATATCTATGTCCTCTCCTTGAAGGAATCCGAGATTCATGAGAACGAGGCGGCATCGCTTTTAGCCCGCGCCCTTGCCGGGAGGGGCATAGAGTATACCGACACCCCCGAGGAGGGGAAAATTGCCTTAAAGGCCGGTCTTGACGGCCTTTTGAGGATCAACAAAGCCTCACTCTTCCAGTTCAATATGCTGGGTGAGGTGATGTGTTCGACCCTCCATGACCATACCCCCGTCAAAAAAGGTGAGACGGTTGCCGCGACCCGGCTCATTCCCCTGATCACCACCCGAAAACTGGTGGAGGAAGCGGTCAAAATTGCGCAGTCTACTCCTCCGATCGTCGAGGTGCTGCCTCTTTCGCGGGTAAAAATAGGTTTGGTAATCACCGGCAACGAGGTGTACTACGGCAGGATCAAGGACCGCTTCGAGGAGGTGTTGCGGGCCAAGGCGGCGGCCCTCGGTTCCGAGATCTCGGTGGTTCGGCTTGCTCCCGATGATAAAGAGATTATTGCCAGAGAGATCGGCAACTGTATCCGAGAAGGTGCCGATCTCGTTATCACGAGCGGCGGCATGTCCGTTGACCCCGACGACGTTACCCGAGAGGGGATACTGCTGGCGGGGGCAATCGATGTAGTCTATGGCACCCCTGTTCTGCCGGGTGCGATGTTTTTGTGCGGCACCATCGGCGAGCGTCCGGTCCTCGGTCTCCCGGCCTGCGGGATGTTCCATAAAATAACGGTCTTTGATCTCATTCTCCCGCGAATCCTCACCGGCCAGAAGATCGGCAGGCAGGAATTGGCCGAACTGGGACACGGCGGGCTATGCAGGAATTGTCTGACATGCCTCTATCCGGCCTGTAATTTCGGCAAGTAGTCGGGTCAGACAGGGAGAGGGCGGGTGAGGAAAACCAGGGTCGCCCCCCATCCGCCGAAGCCGCTGTCGGCCAGGCGGTAGGACGCCACCGTCGGGTTACGGTCCAGGAGGGCATGGACCGAGCGGCGCAGGTTTCCTTTACCCTTACCATGAATGATGCGGATCTCGAGGATGCCCCTGCGCCGGCATTCTTCCAGGTAGTCGGGAATGAGGGTTTTCAGATCTTTCGGTAAAAAGGTGTGGAGATCGAGCTCCCCGTCGATTGCCAAGGGAACCGGCAAAGCCTCTGGATCATATTCGTCATCCATGCGGGTATTTCCCCATGAGCCGCAAGGCCACCTCGGCGGCCTTCTCCGAGGCCCCGCTGCCGCCGAGTTTCTCCTTGACCTGCCGCAGCGCGGCAAGCATGCTCCGTCTTTTTTCCGGCTGAAGAATCGCCGTTAACTCCTCGGCAATTCTTGCCGGGGTCACTTCGGTTTGGAGAAGTTCAGTGACCGCGGCATGGCCGGCGATCAGGTTGACCAAGGAAAAATGGTCGAGGTTGACGAGGAGTTTTCCCAGAAGGTAGGTGAGCGGACTGAGCTTGTAGGCGACGACCATCGGCACTTCCAGGATGGCGAGCTCGAGGGTCACCGTGCCGGAGGCGGCAATCACCGCGTCACAGGCGGCCATCATGTTATACCGGTCTTCGGTGACCACTCTGATATCGATTGTCCGAGCAATTTCCGTGAGACCGGCCTTCTTCAGATCGTCGATGGTGATGGTCGGGGCCTGGGGGATGAGGAAGACCAAGCTCTCGCCGCTGGTATCTTCCATGATCCGTGCGGCTGCCAGGAAGATCGGCAGCAGCGCGGCCACCTCCCGTTTCCGGCTGCCGGGAAAAAGCCCGATACACCTGGCATCCCGGGCTATGCCATGCTGTTCATAAAACTGCTGCCGGGATGCCGAGGTCTTTACCGCATCGAGGAGTGGGTGGCCGACGTATTCGGCATCGACGCCGTGGCGGCGGAAAAACTGTTCCTCGAAGGGCAGGATTACCCCGATCTTATCGACGCGGTCGCGGAGGGTCTTGACCCGTCCCGACCGCCACGCCCAAACCTGGGGACTGATATAGTAGAAGACCGGAATTCCAAGGTGTTTGGCCTTTTTGGCAAGCCGCAGGTTGAAGTCCGGCAGGTCGATGAGAATGAGGAGATCGGGGCGGTTGTCAACCAGGTGGCGGCGGAGAGTCCTTTGGGCCAGCAGGATATCTTTTAGGTGGGAAAAAACCTCGAAGATGCCGACCACCGATACCCGGGTGGCGTCAAAGAGAATATCGACACCCTGCCCCGCCAGTTGGCCCCCCCCCATGCCGCAGACTTTCAGGCCGGGGACCTTTGCCCGCAGCGAGTTGATAAGATTTGCGCCGTGCAGGTCGCCGGAGGCCTCGCCGGCAACGATCATGATCCGGGAGGTCATGATTTCTTAGGGTGCATGATCCGCTGAAAGAGTTCGAGACTCTGGTGCTCTTTGATCTGGGCCATAACCTCCAGGGCCACCGCCAGGGCGCGCCGGCCTTCCGCTCCGGAAACCGCCGGTTTGGTCCTGTCCCTGACGTGCTGGACAAAGGTGGTAATCTCGCTTTTCAGGGCATCGCCGTCGGAGAAGGTGTGCACCTCAACGATCTGCTTCGGCATGCCGCTGTCACGGAGCTCTTCGGAAAGCTGAATGGTCATCACCCGCTTATTGGCGAAATCGACGTTGATATAGGAGCCCGGCTGGAAGATCCGCATTTTTCTGACATTGGTCCTGGATATCCTGCTGACTGTAACATTGGCGGTTGCGCCATTCTCGAAAATTATCCGGGCATTGGCGATGTCGGTATTGGCAGTTGCCACCGGGGCGCCGACGGTGTGAATGGTCTTGATCGGCGAATGGACGATATTGAGGATGATATCAATATCGTGAATCATCAGGTCGAGCACCACATCGACGTCCACACCCCGGTTTTTAAAGGTGGTGATCCGGTTGCTTTCGATGAATACCGGCGTGGTGAGAAACGGTTCCATCGCCTGCACGGCCGGGTTGAATCGCTCGAGGTGGCCGATCTGCAGGATCAGTTGGCGACCCGCCGCCTTGTCGATCAACTGGTCGGCTTCGTCCAGGGTGACGGTTATCGGCTTTTCCAGCAGAACGTCGAGGCCGGCGTCGAGACATTGGCCGGCCACCTGACAATGATAGGATGTCGGGACGGCGATTGAAACCGCGTCAACGAGCGGCAGGAGCTCGCGGTAATCGACAAAGGATCGGCAGTCGCACTCGACGGCGACCCGACGGCCCTGCTCACCATCGATATCGGCAACTCCGACCAGGGTAACATCCGCCAGGGCGGCATACTTCTGGGCATGAAAGCGCCCGAGGTACCCTACCCCAATTACTCCGACTTTAATATTTTTCATTCCCTTGCACTGTCAAATTGAGAGGAGACCAGACACAGCGCCGGCAGCCGCGGCGTTTCAGATCCCCAGATAGGCCTTTTGGATATCCTTATTGGCGAGCAATTCCTGGGCGTTACCCGTTAGGGTTATTTCCCCGTTTTCCATGACGTAGCCCCGGTCGGCAATGCGCAGGGCTTGATTGGCGTTTTGCTCAACCAGAAAAATGGTGGTGTTGCTTTCCTCGTTGATATGTTTGATGATCTCGAAAATCTGTTTGATGACCAGCGGGGCCAGGCCCATCGACGGTTCGTCAAGGAGGAGCAGCTGTGGTCTGGCCATGAGCGCGCGCGACATGGCCAGCATCTGTTGTTCCCCGCCGCTGAGATTGCCGCCGTCCTGGTGTCTTCGCTCGGCAAGAATCGGAAAGAGCGAAAAGACATATTCCATGTCTTTTTTTATCCCTTCTTTATCCTTTCTCAGGAACGCGCCCATATCCAGGTTTTCCTTGACGGTCAGTTCCGGAAAAATATGTCGGCCCTCCGGCACCTGACAGATGCCGAGGC
This sequence comes from Desulfobulbales bacterium, assembly GCA_038224105.1. GTDB lineage: Bacteria > Desulfobacterota > Desulfobulbia > Desulfobulbales > Desulfocapsaceae > Desulforhopalus_A. The sequence continues at coordinate 9,278 of JBBRGP010000005.1, forward strand.
GGACGATTGCTTCCGGGGCCAGCGACTGGATGTCTCGGTCTTGAAAAGCGATTCGGCCAGCTCGACAGGGGACAACCCCGCAGATGGTCATCAGCGTGGTGCTTTTTCCCGCGCCGTTGGCGCCGATCAAGGTAATGATCTCACCTTGGCGGATCTCCAGGGAAACGTTCTTTATGGCGAGCTTATTACCATAGCCCGATTGGACATTTTCGAGTTTAAGCATCAACTTCCTCACCGAGATAGGCCTTGATAACGGCAGGATTGGCACGAATTTCAGAGGGAATGCCCTGGGCGATTTTTTTGCCGTAATCCATCACGAAAATACGGTCCGAGAGGCTCATGACCAGCTTCATATCGTGTTCGATGAGGAGTATGGCCTGTCCTTCCCTGGAGATCTGCTTGATCAGCTGCTCCAGGGCCAGGGTCTCCTGCGGGTTCATCCCCGCCGCCGGTTCATCGAGCAGCAATAACAGCGGTTCCGTGGCCAGAGCCCGGGCGATTTCAAGACGTCTCTGGGCGCCGTAGGGGAGATTGTCGGCGAACTCGTCAGCGGAGTCGGCCAGTCCGACTTTTTCAAGCATCCTGTAACTGAACTCAAGAATGGACTGCTCCTCCTGCAGGGTTGCTTTGTTTCTGAAGATTGCTCCGAAGATAAAGGCCTTGGTCCGGCAGTGCCGACCGATCATGACGTTTTCCAGGACGGTCATTTTCGGAAAAAGCCGAATGTTTTGAAAAGTTCTGGCGAGCCCTTTTTCCGTTACCTGGTTTGGTTTCAAGCCGTTCAGGGAAATTTTGTTGGTCCCGTTCGGCGGGGTCAGCCAGATATTCCCCGCGGTTGGCGTATATATTCCGGTTATGCAGTTGAAAAAGGTGGTTTTTCCCGCACCGTTCGGACCGATCAGAGCGACTATTTCCCCACTGGTCACATCGAGATCAAGGACGTTCAAGGCGCGAATCCCCCCGAAATCCATGGTCAGGCCACGTACGTCAAGAATTGGCTGTTTGGTCATCTGTACAAGGGGTGTGTGGTTTTTTCTTAAAGGTGTAGGTGCGTCGGATAGTCGGAAACAGTCCTTGCGGTCGAAAGACCATCATGCACACCAGAATCACCCCGAAGACGAGCATCCGGTATTGCGACAAGGCGCGCAGATACTCGGGCATCAGGATGAGAATGAGTGCCCCGAACAGAACGCCGACGATAGAGCCCATGCCCCCCAACACGACGATTGACAAGATGATCGCCGATTCCAGAAAGGTAAAACTCGCCGGGTTGACGAAGGTGGTCTTGGCGGCGAACATTACCCCGACAATGCCGGCCCAGAAGGCACCGAGTGAAAAGGCCACCAGTTTGGTTTTACGTTTGTCGATACCCATGGCCTGGCAGGCAATTTCGTCCTCCCGAAGGGCGATCCAGGCTCGGCCAAGGCGGGAATCCTGTAATCTGTTGACTACGAAAATGGTGAAGATCACCAGGAGGACCATCAGGTAATAGGTGTAGATTATTGACGCTTGCAGATCAAAGTCGATGCCGAAAAAACCCGGTCGGGAAATGTTGGAAATGCCGCTGGGCCCCCGGGAGAACTCCCCCCAGTTTTCGAGAACAAGGCGGATAATCTCACCAAAGCCCAGGGTAACAATGGCCAGATAATCGCCGCGAAGCCGTAGGACCGGGAAGCCGAGAAGAATGCCGAAGGTTGCGGCGAGGAGTCCGCCAATCGGGAGAACGGTCCAAAAACCGAGGCCGAAGTGGAGGTTTAACAGGGCATAGGTATAGGCTCCCACCGCATAAAAGGCGACGAAACCGAGATCGAGAAGACCGGCCAGTCCGACGACGATATTCAGTCCCAGCCCAAGCACGACATACATCAGGGCGGTGGTCATGACATTGGTCTGATAGGCCGACAAAAATTGTGGAAAGAGCAAAGCAGCCACCGCGATGACCCCAAGAAGGATATTGCGCTGTATCGGGTCCTGGAGAATTCTATGAATAATTGAAAGATGTTGTTCCTTGTCGGTATTCGTTTCCTGCCGGGTTGCCTTTTTCTTCATGAAAAATTGCACGAGGAAATAGACGATAAAGGTGCCTGCCGCCATATACAGGGCTTTTTCCCATCGCCACGCAACGGTTCGCGCAATGGGATCGACCTTGATCACCATGACCGGAAAGGTCAGGAAAACGAACCAAAGGGATATCAGCGCACCTTTTTTCAGTTCTTTGAAAACAGCCATAGCCATCTTAAACTTTTTGGTTGGTTGCCTTGCCGAGAAGGCCGGAAGGTTTAAAGATCAGAATCAGGACGAGTAGCGAGAAGGCAAACACATCCTCGTAATCGCTGGAGACATAGCCGGTTGCAAAGCTTTCGGTGAGACCGAGAATCAGGCTGCCGAGGACGGCCCCGGGAATGGAACCGATTCCGCCGAGAACGGCGGCGGTAAATGCCTTGATCCCGGCGAGAAAACCGATGTAAAAATTAATCTGGCCGATATGCGAAGCGATCAGCAGCCCACCAATGGCGGCAAGACCGGAGCCGATGATGAAGGTGGCGGATATTACCCTGTTGACGTTGATGCCGACCAGTGTCGCCATGGTTCGGTCCTGGGAAGTCGCCCGCATGGCCTTGCCGATGAGGGTGAATTTAATAATGAATGTAAGAGCTACCATGACAATGACCGTGGTCACCAGGATAACCAGATCGGTTGATCCGACAATATGGGCAATCGGCTCCATAAAGGCGAAATCGGGTATCAATTTTGGAAATGGCAAAAAATCCGGGGTCTGCGCCAGGAGAATGTAGTTCTGCAAGAATATCGACATGCCGATGGCGCTGATCAGCGGTGACAGGCGCGGGGCATAGCGAAGCGGTTTGTAGGCAATTTTCTCAAGGGTATAACCATAGGAACTGGACCAGACGACCGCGGCAATGCCGGCAATGATGACAATGGCCAGGACAGGAAAACCGTAGATTGACAGGACGGTCGCAACAATGAAGGCGGTGAACGCTCCGATCATATAAATCTCGCCATGGGCAAAATTGATAAGACCGATTATTCCGTAAACCATGGTATAACCGAGGGCGATGAGAGCATAAATGGCCCCTCTGGTTAAGCCGCTGAAAAGGAGTTCAATAAAATAATCCATGCGTAAATAAAAAAATATCTGAAGCAAACGCGACCCACCCGGTTTGCTTCAGATATGGGAAAGTTGACGAACGTGGTTATTTGACGACGACGTATTTGCCTTTTTCCACAACATACATCGAAAAACCGACACCGATCGCGTCGCCTTTTTCATCAAAACTGACGGCACCGACGGGGGTATCAACCTTTTCCGTCTGCAGTACTTTTTTCAGGTCCTCAAGTTTGGTGGAACCGGCCTTGTCGATGGCATTGAGCATAACCACGGTTGCGGCATAGGCGCCCTCATAAAAGGCGCCGGGATCGCTCTTGAATGCGGCTTTGTGCTCTTCTTTAGCCTTCAGGGCGAGAGGGTTGGCCGAGTTGTCCTGCGGGCCAGCGGCATATACGCCTTCCGCGTCCGCACCGGCCACCTTGATAAAGGTGTCATCTTTAACGCCGTCGTCGGATACGAATTTGACCTTCAAACGTTTCTTGTTCATGATGGAGACGATCTTCGAGGCCTCGGGATGGTATCCGCCAAAGACCACCACCTCGGCCCCCGATTCCTTGATTTTCTGTACTATAGCCGAATAATCCATGGCCCCGGGGGTAATCCCCTCAAACAGGACGACCTGGCCTTTGCCGGATTTCTCAACATAGGCTTTGGCGCCTTCAGCCAGGGGTTTGCCATAGTCGCCTTTGTCATGGACAATGGCAATTTTCTTGAAACCGAGTTTATTGATGGCGAAGTCGACCATCGCCGGGGATTGGGCGGCATTGGGGGCGATGGTACGGAAAAAGTTCGGATATTTACCACTGTAAGTCAATTCGTCGCTGGTCGCGGAGGGTGACATCACCAGTATTCCGGCATCTTTGTAAATCGGCATGGCGGCTACCGTTGCCCCGGAGCAGATATGGCCGAGCACGACTTCGACGCCGCTCGATACCAGTTTGGTGGCGGTGTTGGTGGCGATCTCCGGCTTGCAGACATCGTCTTCCTGGAGGATTTCGATCTTTTTGCCTTTGATACCGCCATTGGCGTTGACCTTGTCAATCACGAGTTTGGCGGCAGCGGCGGAAGGCAAACCGTAGGATGCAAGGTCACCGCTATGGGGTCCGGCAATACCGAATTTGATCGTGTCTCCGGCCATGCTCAGGGCGGGAGCTGACAGGGCGAGCATTACACATGCGGCTGTTGAAAGAAATTTTCCACTTACAGTAAACTTCATTTTTTCCTCCTTTTTCAGTTATTGATTACAATACTTCCTGTCTTCGGAAGCTTGACATAAAGCTCTTCGGAAATGGCGAGCATATCCCTCGGAGAAATGATATTAGTCTTTTGCGTTGGGTTTTGCAAAATTTAAAGTGAAAATGTCCTGCTCTGTACCCGATTTCTTTTCGCGATGCCATGGTAAATAACTTGGAATTGTTGTTTCTTCTCGGTCGTCCTTTCAGCCCGTTGTATGGACTGTTGATGAAGACACGGGCGACCATGTATAAAAAGGGAGTGTTCCGCCGGCATCGTCTGCCGGTCCCGGTCATCTCCGTCGGTAATCTGGTATTGGGGGGAACCGGTAAAACCCCGACAATCAGACATCTCGCCGAATTTCTGCTGCAGCGGGGGTATCGGCCGGCGATTATCAGTCGGGGGTATGGCGGTAAAGCCGGACGCAGGGTTAATCCCGTGTCCGACGGCCGGAGCCTGCTGCTCTCACCCGAAGAGGCGGGAGACGAGCCGTATATGCTGGCTGATGCTCTGCCGGGAGTGCCGGTCCTGACCGGAACAAGGCGCATCTTTCCCTGTCGCCAGGCGGTTGATGAATACCAGGCCGATATCCTTCTTCTCGATGATGGCTTTCAGCACCTGGCCATCCGCAGGGACATCGATATCGTTCTCTTCGATGGAAGCTATCTTGCCGGCAACAGCCGGATATTTCCAGGCGGGGTGCTGAGGGAACCGGTATCGGCTTTGAGCCGGGGCGATGCCTTCCTGATTACCGGAATTACCGAGCAGAACCGGATAAAGGCGGAGCGTTTTGCCGGACTGCTCAGGAGCCGGTTTTCCTTAAAACCGGTTTTTTTTGCCTCACTCGATATCTGCCGGGTCCGTTGTCGGGATCAGAGCCTCGGCGAGGAACTGCCGCCGGAGGGGCGGTTTTTTGCTTTCTGCGGCATTGCCAATCCTTCAAGATTTGCGGAATCGCTGGCCAGTATGGCCATTCTGCCCACCGGTTTGCTGGCCTTGCCCGACCATGTCCGCTACGATCAGCAACTGATGAACGATATCTGTCGACAGGCCTCCGCTTCAGGCGCGAGGCAACTCATCACCACCCGAAAGGATTATGTCAAAATTAAAGATTTCGTTTCCCCATTGCCCCGCAACATTCTGGAAGTTCGCTGCCGGGCTGAAAGCGGCTTCGATATTTTTATCGCCAGGGCTCTTGAAAACGTCGGTGCAACACCCCGCTCTTCACCCGCCACATGACGCCAGGCAAGGCCTGTGTCTAAAAACACCAGCTTATCTTGAAGGTGTGTCTTTTTACACACAATGACAATCCGCCGGTTGTTCCTGGCAGAGACGTTCAACATTTCGATATTTCAAGGTTTGTATTAATTCTCAAATTACTTTTATACGGCATGAATTTTGCTTAACAAGATGAAACGATATCTAAACGATATCTGTAAATCCAAGGAATGCCCATGCCTTTACCCATTGATCCATTTCAATATACCTTGCGAAAGTCAGTCAGTTGCTGCGGTGTTGGCCTGCACTCGGGGAGAACAGTCAATCTCTCCCTGAAGCCGGCACCGATCAACAACGGCATCCGTTTCTTTCGAACCGATATGCCTTCGAGTATTCATGTTCAGGCGCATATGGACAAGGTTGTCGACACCAGGTTGGCGACAACCCTCGGCAATGAATTTTTTCAGATCTCGACCACCGAGCATCTGTTGGCGGCACTGCAGGGATTTGGCATCGACAACGCCGACGTCGCATTGGATTCCGCCGAAATACCGATCATGGACGGGAGTGCCGGTCCTTTTTTCCAGCTTTTGAAAATAACCGGAAAAACGAAACAGCATGGCTTGAGGAAAATTCTTCGCATCAACAAACCCATTTGCTACAGAGACCGTGACAAACATCTGACTATTTCCCCGTATAACGGATTTAAGGTGACCGGTGAAATCTGTTTCGATGACACCCTGATCAAAAAACAGCGATATATCTTCGACCTCACTGCCGATCGTTTTGGTGACGAAATTGCCCGGGCGAGAACCTTCGGATATGTTGAACAGGTTGAAGAGCTTTGGGCTAACGGGCTGGCGCTGGGAAGTTCGCTGGAGAACGTCATCGCTATTCACTGGAACCGAAAATCCGTATTAAACGAGGAGGGACTGCGCTACGATGACGAATTCATCAGGCACAAGGTCCTCGATCTCGTCGGTGACCTGGCCCTGCTCGGATGTCCGGTTCTAGGTCACGTGCAGACTTATAAAGCCGGTCATGCCCAGCACCTGGGGTTAATGCAGGCTATCGCCGCTTCGCCAGGGAGCTGGGAAATTGTCGAGATGAAACAAAAGGGTGCCCACGCCGTACTCACAAAGGTCGCGGCAACCTCAAAAGCCGCTGGTGAAGCACTTATGATGCCCTTTTTCAATTACCAACCGTTGTCCGCCGCCATCTCCTGAAAACAAAGATTGCAAGATTTGCCGATCTTCGATCGGCCAGGGCTCTCCAGCCTCCTAGTCGGTTGTTGTCGTTTCTTACTCGCTGATTATTTTCACCAGAACCCTTTTCTGCCTTTTCCCATCGAATTCGCCATAAAATATCTGTTCCCAGGGACCAGAATGGAGGCGGTTATGTGCATGGCATTGCAAAGCAGTAATCCTTCTTTGATGCCGCTTTCCGCCAGGCATCCCGCTATTTCCGAGGTGATGTTGAGATAGGCCCTTCTGTCAGCTGTTTCGAAATGGAGCTTTTTATGATACGACTTCATGTAAAATCACCAAATGGATAATGTTTTAAAATTCAGGCAAGGCAGTCGATCCACTCTCTCGTCCTTGGCTCTTTGAGAGTAATATCAATTTGATATTTATTGAATATTTGTGAAAATTGGAGATCTTGCCAAAAGGAGTTATTACTATGGCTGCTCGCGCAAAACGTCGACATGGTTGACGGCAGCTGTAAATGAGGTATAGTATGGGCCAACAACCGCCTTGCGTTTTAACGGTACATTGTTAGGGTTGTGGTTCTTTTCGAGCCCTTGAGCCGTTGCCTGAGCAGTGGCGACGCTTGTTACCTTCGCCCAAGTCGACTTGCAGGAGAAGATCCGATGCCATTATTGGAAGGTTTGTTGTGGCTGACCTTGAACGTCTACCACGAAGCACGGTCGGAACCACCAATAGCCCAGAGTGCCGTGGCTTTGGTTACCTTGAATCGCGCCCACGAGAAGAAGATGCCTATCAAAGAAGTGGTCCAGGAACCGCACCAGTTCAGCTGGACTCTCCGGCAGGATTCCTATTTGCCGGATGACCCTAAAGCCTTTCTCCAGTGTATGCAGTCTGTGTATTTTGCACTACAAAACCAGGATTTCACCCAAGGTGCGACGCACTTCCACCTGGACACGGTGGAGCCCTACTGGATCGCCGAGTACACCTTCCTTGATCAGTACGGTTCTCATAAATTCTATAAATAACCCCGGCGATACCGCCTATTGGTCGACGGTATCGGCGATTTTTCCCGCTATTGGCTAGATATCGGCGGCTCTGTCCAAGGCTCGGCACTGCTCCTGTAATTTCTCCTCGGTCATCCTGATGCCAACCGGGTAGACCAGGGTGCGTTCCAAAAGAGCCGCGGATTTTGGTAACGCGGCCGGGTCATAGACGATTCTTCTCTTGCCGCCGGGCTCGGTAAAGGGATGGCCGGAACGGGTTATGGTCTTGGCTGCCAGCAGATGTTCCCACTGGGGATAGTAGTGCCAGGTGTTTTCGGCAAAGTTGATCGCTCCCTGGCCCTCTTTTCTGAGCGAAGCATTCACCATTTTCGCGTGTTCCCGGTCCTGAAGGATAAATGCGAAGTGGGTGGCGGAATCCCCGGCCGGATCGACGAGGGTGCGGAATGTTACCCCGGGAATCCGGGAGGCTGCTTCCTGCAGCAAGGCCTTATTCTTCCGCTGGGCGACAACCATCGATTCGAGTTTTGCCAGCTGGGCCAGACCGATGGCTCCCTGAAGTTCCATCATCCGGTAATTGGAACCGATAAAACGCCGTCCCTCTCCCCCTCGGCCGCCGGGATTGGCGCGGTGATCATGGCCGTGATCGTGATACTCGGACATGTATCGCCAGAGTTCTTCGTCATCGGTGACGACCATCCCACCCTCACCGGTGGTAAGCGTCTTTACCGCGTCAAAGGAAAAAGTTCCGCACTTGCCGAAGGTCCCGAGGTGTTTCCCATTTATCCGCGCTCCGGCGGCCTGGGCGGTATCCTCCAGTACTGGAATGCCGTGCTGGTCGGCGATGGCAACAATCTCCCCTATTCGTGCCGGGGCCCCGAGCATATGCACCGGGATGATGCACCGGGTCCGGTCGGTGATCTTTCTTTGCAGATCCTCCGGATCCATATTGAAGGTGTCATCGACCTCGGTGAACACCGGCAGCGCCCCGACTTCGAGGACGGCCTCCCAGGTAGCGACAAAGGTGAACCCTTGAGTAATCACCTCGTCGCCAGGTCCGACCCCAAGGGCGGTCAGGGCGACCTTGAGGGCGGCGGTCCCAGAGGTTACCGCCTGGGCGTGGCCGGCCCCACAGAATCCGGCAAATTTCTCCTCGAATTCGCGGACTTTAAACACCCCTTTACGCTGCTCGTTGAATTCATAGCGAAAGAGTACGCCTGTCGCTAGGACATCCATGATCTGCTGCCTTTCCTCTTCCCCGAATATCTCGTATCCCGGCATATGCAACTCCCTTGATTTCGCCTGAGCAATCTCTTGCAGGGCTATGATTATATCGATAATCTTCGATCCGCCTGGCTCGTCTACCTTACCCCGGGCTGGGATAAAGCTTGGCGTTGTCAATCAACCGGACGACGCCGCCTATTTTTGCCGCGAGGGCTAAAACACTGCCGTTGCCGATAAGGACCTCCGGCTGCAGGGAATGCTCGTTGACCACCACCGCGTATTCAAGACTGGCGCCAGCTTCGGCAACTATCCTTGCGGTCTCATCGATGATCGAGGCCGCGGTAACATCCCGCTGTCCTTTGGCGACACGGGCCTTTGCCGCCATAATCGCTCGGTACAGACAGAGCGCCTGACTGCGCGCCTCGCCCTGGAGATATTTGTTGCGGGAGCTCATCGCCAGGCCATCCGCCTCCCGCACGATCGGACAGCCGACAATTTCCACCGGGAAATTGAGGTCCGCTACCAATTGCTTGATAATCGCCAGTTGTTGAAAATCCTTTTCGCCAAAAATGGCGACGTCCGCGACGGTCGAATGCAGAAGCTTAGTGACGACCGTCGCGACACCGTCAAAATGCCCCGGTCGGTCGGCCCCGCACATCCCCTGCGACAACTTTTTGACGCTGATCGCCGTTTGGAAATTCTCCCCATACATTGCCTTCGTTTCCGGGCAGAAAATCGTGTCAACACCCTCTTTTTCGGCGAGCAGGCAATCGTTTTGCAACTGGCGCGGGTAGGCGTCGAAATCCTCATGCGGCCCGAATTGCATGGGATTGACAAAGATGCTGACAATGACCCGGTCGGCGCTTGCTCCGGCCTTGCGCATCAGCGAGAGATGACCTTCATGCAGGCAGCCCATCGTCGGCACCAGGGCAATTTTCAACCCTTGCCGTTTCCAGTGGGCGGCCCTGTGATACATTTCCGTCAGGGACTGTATGGTGTCCATCGCCATCCTCACCTTCCGTTTCAGAGACGGGCTTTCAACCGGGCGATTTTACCCTCGATCTGTTCTTTCGCCTGGGCAAATGAGGGATCGTCGCCGATACTCAAGATAAAATTATTATACACGGCTATCGCCTTCTCGTTGTTGCCCTGGACTTCCTCGAGCCGTCCCATGGCGGAGTAGGCAATATGTTCATATCCTTTGCAGTTTTTCAGCAGGTCGTACTCCTTGTCGGCTTCCAGGAATTTTTTGTCAGCTTCCAAGGACTGGGCTAAACTGAAGAGGACCAAGGGATAGAGCGGGCTGCTGTTGTTGATTTCGGACAAAACCCTGCGATATTTATCACCGGCATCGGTAAAGGCGCTTTTTTGCATATCGAGATGGGCGAGTTCGATTTTAGCCCAGAGGGCCGACGAGGTGCTGGCGAACTCTTCGGCGACTTTGCGCAACGCCTCGGCCTGGCTGTCCTGGCCTTGAATCATGGCCTTTGAAAGGGCCGTCGCCCCCTCCTCCCTTTGCCGATCCCGATAGGAACTGTATAGCGACCAGAAAACGATTGCGGCAACGAGGATGGCAATTATACCTTGGATCAGTCGCAGGTTGGCTCGGATAAAACGAATCGCCCGCGGCGGTAGATTGAAGTGTTCCAATAATCCTTCAACTTTATCCAGGTTGGTTTCGGCAGTCAGACGTTTGTTGAACGCACCGTCACTGGCCATGCGATATTCCTCCTTGTATTTTTTAAACTCGTGTTGGTCTCTTAACAAATCAGGTATATATGTGGCAATGAAGCGTTCGTAAAAAAGGCACCGCCCCGCCAGCAATCATTTGCTGTTCCAGGCAAGTAACTGACAGAAGACGGAAGGGACAATATAATATATCGCCGTATGTCTGTCCATCCGTAAACAGACTGTTTTCCCCTACTGGAACCTCCCGATATGAAGACCATGAACACTCTTGAGAGCCAGGATATTCTTACCGTCAGTCAGCTCACCCAGGCAATTAAAAATATTCTTGAAACTGAATACCGGTGGGTGAGAATCTGTGGTGAAATATCGAACCTGAAAACGCCCTTTTCCGGCCACAGTTATTTCACCTTGAAGGATGCCGGCGCCCAGATCCGGGCGGTACTGTTTAAGCAACAGAAAAAATTCCTCGACCTTGCCCTGCAGGACGGTCAACAGGTTATCCTCTTTGGCAGAATATCCGTATACGAGCCGCGCGGGGAATATCAGCTCGTGGTCGATAGCGTGCAACTGTATGGGGTCGGCCGGTTGCTGCAGGAGTTTGAGCGCCAGAAACGAAAACTGGCCGACAAGGGCTATTTTGCCGCCGAGTTGAAGAAACCGCTCCCCGCCTTTCCGACGAAAATCGTCGTCATCTCCTCCCCCACCGGCGCCGCGATTCAGGATTTTCTAAAAATCGTCCGCAACAGAAAGTCGCCCGTGCATATTCAAATCCTCCCGGTCAAGGTGCAGGGCAGAGATGCCGCCGCCGAGATCGCCAGGGCCGTAGAAATCGCCCAGGATATTGCCGGAGTGGACATTCTCGTGCTGTGCCGGGGCGGCGGTTCCATCGAAGACCTGTGGGCCTTCAATGAGGAGATTGTCGCCGAGGCCATCCACCGGTCGGTGATACCGGTGGTAACCGGCATAGGTCATGAGGTCGATTACACCATCGCCGATTTTTGCGCCGATTTCCGCTGTCCGACCCCAACCGGGGCCGCCGAAAAACTGGTTCCCGACACCGCCATACTCCGTCGCCACCTGCAAAGTCTTCAGGCCAGCCTGCAGCTGCGCGTCAAGCGTAAAATCGCCTTCCTGGACCAGCAGGTGTATCACCTCGCGAAAATGCTTGGCGACATGGAAAATGTTTTCAAAAACATCGAGTTCCGATTGCAGCTCAGCAAATCCTATCTGGTTCAGGCCATCTCCGGCAATCTTCTCGCCAAGGAGCAGCGGCTGCAGACGTTGGTTCGCCGGTTGCACAGAGAGATCCCCTCCGCCCGGATCGCCCTGCAGGAACAACACATCCATTGGCTGGTCACCCAGCTCAACAACCATATGCAGCGCACGCTCGAGAAAAAGCAGGCGGCCCTTGCCGAGCAGGCGACCCTGCTCAACGGCATGAGTCCTCTGGCGACACTGGCCAGGGGCTATGCCATCGCCCGGACAAAAAATCCGCAGGATGGCAGCTATCGGGTGCTCAGAAGAGCAAGGGATGCCATGGTCGGGGATCAGTTGCAGGTGCTCCTCCATGAGGGGCAACTGCAGTGTCTCGTCACCGCCAGCGAGGAATGGGTGTGACCGGCACCCAGTCCGGTGCCGGTCACCAGTCTTTCGGACTCCCTCCCCAAAGGGGCTGAAACGCTGGTCGGCAATTACAGGAGTTCCAGGCCGGAGAAAAAATAGCCGATTTCGAAGGTGGCGGTCTCCGGACCATCGGAGCCGTGCGTGGCATTTTCGCCGAGCGATTTGCCAAATTCGCGGCGCAGGGTTCCGGCGGCGGCCTGGGCAGGATTGGTCGCCCCCATCAGATCCCGCCATTTCTGGATGGCATTATCCGCCTCCAGCACCATGGTGATGCAGGGGCTGCTGGCCATAAATTCGGTTAATTCTCCAAAGAAGGGTTTGCCTCTGTGGACATGATAGAAACCTTCCGCTTCGACCTTGCTGAGATAGAGCTTCTTCAGCCCGACGATGGTAAAGCCTTCCTGGTAGATGCGGCTGATGATCTTGCCGCTGTTGCCGTCGGCAAAAGCATTCGGCTTTATTATTGCAAAAGTTCGTTCCATATTTTTTTCTCCATTAAAGTGTAAATGATATGTTGATACGCATCAGACGCTTCCCCAAAAAAGCAGCCCGGCGAGAAGTACAATAAAAATCAGCGAACCGGTCACCATGAGGCTGTTGGCTTTTGCGATATCCCCCGGGACGGGATCCCTGAGACCATCGCCGATGAATGGCTTGTCGACGATCCTGCCGAAATAGGAGGATGCCCCGCCCACCCTGAGGCCAAGGGCCCCGGCCGTCGCCGCTTCGGTGTGGCCGGAATTGGGGCTGGCATGGTGCAAGCGGTCTCGCAGAAATATTCTCGCCGCCTCCCTGTAATCCAATTTCAGGAAAAATGCTGCGATAATCACACACAGGCCGCTTAATCGTGCCGGCAGGAAATTCGCCACATCATCGAGTTTGGCGGCTACCCTGCCGAAGAGGAGATATTTTTCATTTTTGTAACCAATCATTGAGTCCATGGTGTTGATTGCCTTGTAGATGAAGGCACCGATGACGGAACAGTGCAGTGGCGGCAGATCGACCAAGGGCGCGACAAAACTCGAGATCATGGCGAAAAAGAGCGGAGCGGTGACGCCATCGACCATGTTTTCGGCAACCGTTTCGACACAGGCCCTGGTGATTCCAGGTTCCGTCAAATCCTGGGTATCCCGCCCGACAATCCGGGCGACGGCCTGCCGGGCCCGGACCAGCGAGACAGGTGGCTGCAGCTGTCGATAGACCGCCTTGCTGTGCCGCAGCAGATCTCTGGTGGCGATGGTCGTAGACAGCATGACAACGGCGATCCCCGCGCCAACCATCGGCGAAAGCGACGAGGCAACCTGCAACAGCAGATAAACGATAAAGCCGGTGGTCGAGAGTACCACGAGAACGGTCATCAGGCCGGCGAGATACAGGTTGGCAAACAGCGCACGTGTCATCTTTTCGCTGCCCTCGCAGAGGCGACCGATGGCCCGCACCGGATGGGGCAGCCAACGCGGATCGCCGACCACAAGATCAAGACCGATTGCCAGGAGTATGTAGAGAAAAGCGTCCATAAGGGGTAGCCGGTCAGAGAAAGGCTCGGATCAAAGGCGGAGAAGACGATAAATAAAGTCCATATCGACACAGCTTCTCACCTGATCCGCAAGCCGGGCAAAGGCCCCTTCGAGGTCATAGGGCGCGACTATTTTGCCGACCGGGGCCAGGCCGGCGGCCTTACGCAGCCGGTCGATAAACCACCTTCGGAACTCATCGTTGTCGAATACCCCATGCAGATAGCATCCCCAGATCTTTCCCCCCCGGTTGGCGCTGCCGCAGGTCGTAGCATCATCAAAACGGAGCAATGGCTCCGCCGCAACCGAGGATATTCCATGGTGAATTTCATAGCCGTTAACCCGCTTGCCCGAGAGGTGGTGGACTCCCGCCTTTCTGGTCAGCCGCTTATCGCGCTCGATAACCGTGTCCATCGGCAGATAGCCGAGACCGGCGACCTGGCCGTCGGTCGACTCGATCCCGTAGGGATCCTGGATGGCGGTGCCGAGCATCTGGTAGCCGCCGCAGATGCCGACGATTTCACAGCCGTCGTCGCGGCAACGGGCGATTTTTTCGACGAAACCACCGGATCTCAGAAAATGGAGGTCGTGGATGACATTTTTGGAACCGGGCAGGATGATGGCCTGGGGGTGGCCGATTTGTTCGGCCCGGTCGACAACCTGCACCGACACGTCCGGTTCCTTGAGAAAGGCTTCGACATCGGTGAAATTGGAGATATGGGGGAGGCTGATGACGGCGATCTCCACTCCCTCGCCCTGGTGCTTTCTATTGAAACTGCCTTTCTTAAATGATACCGAATCTTCTTCCGGCAGGCCCAGGTTGGGGATATAGGGTACTACTCCGATCACCGGCTTACCGGTATGCAGGCGAACGTAGGCGTGGGCGGTGTCAAGGAGTGAGGCCTGGCCGCGGAATTTGTTGACGACAAAGCCGGCGACGAGCTGCCGTTCCCACTCGGCCAGAACCTCCATTATCCCGACGAAGGACGAATAAACCCCGCCCCGGTCGATGTCGCCGACGACGATGACCGGCGCTTCGGCGTACCGGGCCATTTTCATGTTGACGATATCGTCAGCCTTGAGATTCACCTCCCCCGGCGAACCGGCGCCTTCGAGGACGACGATGTCAAATTCATCGGCAAGGCTGTCATAGCTTTTCCTGACCGACTCCCAGACCTGCGGCTTGTAACCGTTGTACTCAAGGACCGACATATTGCCGACCGGCTTGCCGCGGACGATGATCTGGCTGCCGGTGTCGGAGTTGGGTTTGAGCAGCACTGGATTCATCCGGCAATCGGGGTCGAGTCGTGCCGCCTGGGCCTGGACCACCTGCGCCCGGCCCATCTCGTCGCCCTGTCGGGTGACAAAGGAATTGAGAGACATGTTCTGCGCCTTGAAGGGCGCGACCCGCAGTCCGTCCTGCCAGAGAATCCGGCACAGGGCGGCGGTAAGGATCGATTTCCCCGCATCCGAGCACGTTCCCTGAAACATCACCGCTTTGGCGGGCTGGCGCGGTGCCTTTTGACCTCTTGCCGTTTTGAAGTAGCGATGCAAAACCTCGACGAGCTGCTGATTTTCCTGGCGGCTGCGCACGGCAACACGGAAAAATGAGCGGTCAAGCCCCTCATAGTTGTCACATCGGCGGATCATGATCCCCCGCTCCAGACAGAAATCGGCAAGACGTGCGGCATCCCCGCCCGTTTGAATTTTCACGAACAGATAATTGGCGGCCGAGGGATACACCTTCAGCTGGGGAAATTCCGCCAGGTCATGTTCCAGCGCTTGGCGCAATGCGTCGCAGACCCGCCGCGACCGATCCTGGTAGTCGCGGTCCCCGAGCGCTTTAGCACCGACCGCCTGGGCAAGGCTGTTGACCGTCCATGGCGGCAGATTTTCCCGCATCAGCCGCGCCAGAGCCGGAGGCAGGGTTGCATAGCCGAGACGCAGACCGGGAACCCCGTAAAACTTGGTCATCGAGTTTAAAGTCAGGACATTGGCGGTACGCCCGCTGAGTGAGGACACGCCTTCCTGAAAATCGAGAAAGGCTTCATCGATCAGAAAATAGCATTCCGGACAGTCGCCGATCAGGGCAAGAAGAGAATCCCGGTCGGTGGTTCGGCCGGTCGGATTATTGGGAGTAGCGATGATCGCCAGATCCCCGGGGCGAAGGCTGTTGTGCAGAGCTGTGCAATCGAGGGCAAAATCCGAGGCCTCGGGCATGGCAAAGGTGGTTACCGCCAGGCCGCCGAGCCGTGCCGCCCGGACATAATCGATATACGAGGGAACCGGGATGACCGCCCGTTTGGCCGGCAGGATTCGGGTAATGAGATAGAGGAGCTCGGTTGTTCCATTGCCGACGACAACCTGGTCTTCGGCAATCCCCTGATGATCGGCAATCGCCTTGATGAGTTGGCGATTTTCCGGATCGGGATAGTGGATAAGGTTCTCCAGCTGGCTGCTGATGAACGGACGAAACCATTCCGGCGGGCCGAGCGGATTGATATTAGCGCTAAAATCAAGGATCCGTCCATGACCATCGGCCAACCGCCGGAGCACCTTGTGGATATTGCCGCCATGTTCGAAAATTTCCATTATAATCAGATCATTACCTAAAAAAGAGAAAAAGTGGCGGTAAACATCACCGCCACCGTCGTTTCGCTGAGTTCACAGACCGCTCCCAGGGTGTCGCCGGTCGCACCACCCAGTTTTGCCTTGCACCACCGATTAAAGAGGATAAGTACCGCCGTCAGCCCAACCAGAACCGGAACGCCATGGCCAGGGGCGATCACGGCCAGGCCAAGGGTCAGAAACAACACGGCGATCGCCGCCGCTTTTTTGCTGGATTCGGTGTAGAACAGCCGGCCGATCCCCCCCTCCCGTCGCGCGTAGGGCAGACCGGCCATTGTCAGGAGGATGGCGGAGCGGCCGGCCAATGGCATGAAAAACACCGCCAGGCCGAGGGTCGCCGGCGGCATCGCCGTGAGCGCGGCATATTTCGCCAGCAGTACGATGACTACCACGACGATTCCCATTGCCCCCGCCCGACTGTCCTTCATGATTGTCAGACACTCTTCTCTCGGTCGGGAACTGAGCAGGCCGTCGCCACTGTCGGCAAGACCATCCAGGTGCAGGCAGCCGGAAATAAAGGCGAGGAAGAGCAGGCTGAGAACCGCGACTACCGGTTGCGGGAAGAAAATCAGCAGGAGGGTGGCCGTCAGAGCGCCGATTCCACCGATGAGCGCCCCAACCGCGACGAAAAACACCGGGCATTTGGCGAAATGCTCCGGGTCTTCCTCGGCTCGCCAGGAGATCGGGATGAGGGTGAGAAATCGCAGAGCGGTGCAGAACCTCATCGCCAGCACCGCCAGCAGCCTGTTATTGACGCCCATGGGGACAGTTACCGGAGCACTATTTGTCGGCCTCAGCCACCGAGGCCTCGGCAAAGGTTGCCACCTTGGTAAGAATAGCCACCGCCCCCTCCACCAGATTCATTGCCACCGCCGCCCCGGTTCCCTCACCCAGGCGAAAATTGAGGTCGAGCAGGGGTTTTTTGCAGCCAAGCAGCTC